>JBARRE010000488.1:0-2021 GCA_049644065.1 Sedimentisphaerales bacterium
TGCCGGGCAATCCTGATTTCCTTTCGTATCGTTTGTTAGGCGGCCTGACCGAAGCGATAAATACATGCTTTTGGCTTCACAAGGATTTGCTAAGGAAAAGCTTAGGATAAAAGCCCTTAGTTTGAGCATTTTCTTCTTGACAGAGCCATGAAAAAAGGGTAGAATAATAGTTATAGTTTTTCTCCAAGAGTTAAGGCCCTGGTTTATTCCGGGGCTTTTTTGTTTCGTCATACAGATGGGCAGAGTGACTGAGAAATTCGGCGTCAATAAATTACTATTTACGACCGGATATGCATTATAATGAGATTGATACTCAAGAACGCAGAATTGTTTTCCAAACGTGCCGTGATGTTAGACCCTTTAGAGGAGTAATGCCGTATGGACAGTGTCATAAATTTAGAACCCCGCAGTTTGTTCCCAGGCAATCCAAGCGAGGGGGATTTGTGTGTCGTGGGCGCAAAAGGCGACCGGCACATCTACTGTTATCTTAATGGCAATTGGATACCGCTGGACACGCCGGGCGATAAAACTTCTCCGTCCGAGTAGAACCAGGAAATACTTAAACATTATAGGCATAGCCGACCCCCCACAATACTTAAGATTATACCTGATTTTTTAATTGACAATCGCATGGCAATTAAATACAAGGGGATGGTCCAAATAATTTTTTTTTAGGAGGTATGAGTAATGAAGCAGTTAGCATTTCACAAGACAGTCGGGTTTCTGACGCTTATGGTTATCGTTGCGTTATCAGTACCCGCACCCGCCGGTACGGCCCGGAAAGGAATTCAGGGAGACTGGCAGGTCACTATGGATTTCGACGGCCGGCAGATCGAATCGATTCTGTCGTTTTCCATGGACACGGAGGGCAAGCTTACAGGGCAGTCGATTGGTTTTTCGGTTAGTGAACTTACAGACATCAAATATGAAGGATCAGAACTCAGTTTCGTACAGGTAAATCGATTCGGGGACAACGAATCCCGGAGCACTTTTACCGGGACAATCGAACGCGGGAAGCTCTCGGGGACCGTATCGAGTGACAGGGGAGAATCCAAAGTCGAAGGCAAACGTCTCAGGCGGATGCCGATGGCGGCGGGAACGTGGCAAGTCACATTCAAAGTGGGCGAGAGGGAAGTCAGCGCGACACTGGTTATCAAGGCCGACAATAACAATAAGCTCAGTGCGGACTGGCAAAGCCAATGGGGCCAGCACGAGATTACGGACGTGACGTTCAAGAAGGGCACGCTGACTTTCAAGCGAACGAGCAAAATCCAGGACCGTCAGTGGGAATCGAGTTTCGAGGGAACGGTCAAGAACCATAAGCTGACGGGAACGATCAAGTCCGAGCGGGATGACATCGCGGTAGAGGGCCAGCGTGACGGCGCAGCTCTCATCGGCAAGTGGGATCTCGAACTGACATCGGATCGCGGCACCCGCAAACAGATACTGCAAGTCAACCCGGATTTGAGCGGGCTGTACGGCTCAAGCGCCATCAAGAAAATCGGCCTTGAAGACAAGCAAGTGAGCTTCAAGATAGTACGCATGTTCCGCGATCAAGAATCCGAGATTACTTTCAAAGGCACGTTGAGCGGCAGAAAACTAACCGGCGAGCGGGTCAGTTCCAGAGGCAACCAAACGGTAGTAGGCCAAAAGAGAAGCCGCACCCCGGCAAAGGAACAAACCACCCGGATCAAGAAGGCTTCCCGCAAGCCGGATGTCATTTATGTCTCGACCCCGCAAGAGGTGGTGGACAAGATGCTCGAGCTGGCCGAAGTCAAAAAGGGCGACCTGGTTTATGACCTCGGCTGCGGTGACGGCCGGATCGTAGTAACGGCGGCCCAAAAATACGGATGCAGGGGTGTAGGCTACGACATTAATCCGAAACGGATCAAAGAGTCGCTCGAAAATGTCGAAAAAAATAATGTCGGACATCTGGTGCGAATCGAGCAGGAGGATATTTTTACGCTGGACCTCAGCGAGGCAAACGTAATTACTCTCTATCTGCTGCCGAGCCTGAATGT
>JBARRE010000489.1:0-13944 GCA_049644065.1 Sedimentisphaerales bacterium
CGACAATGCCGCAGATGCCGGGGATATCCGCCAGCTTCTTGCTCGATTCACTCACGAGCATGTCGCAGGAACTGGTGCCGATGATTTTGACCAGCGTGCCCGGAGCGATGTCGGAGCCGACGGCGCCTAAGTGGGCGTCGAAAGCGCCCATCGCAACGGGAATAGCTGCCGGCAGGCCGAGTTTTGCCGCCCATTCGTCGGTGAGATTTCCCGCCGGCTGATCGACTGCATAAGTTTGATCGCTCAGTGTTTTTCGAAGTTTGCCGAGTTTAGGGTCGAGTTTCGAGAGAAATTTTTCTTCGGGATAGCCGCCCCAGTCGTCGTTGAACATGGCTTTGTGTCCGGCGGCACACCGGCAGCGTTTGAGCTTGTCCGGTGCCTGAGTTCCCGTAAGGACCGCGGGCAGCCAGTCAGAATGTTCTGCCCATGTATAAGCGGCGTCGAAGACTTCCTGATCGGTTCGTAGACAATGCAAAATCTTGCTGATGAACCATTCCGAGGAATAAGTCCCGCCGCACTTGGCGAGGTATTCGGGATGTTCTTTCTCAGCTAATGCAGTGATTTCGGCGGCTTCTGCGTGACCTGTATGGTCCTTCCACAGCCAGGCACATGCGTTTGGATTGTTCTTGAATTCATCCAGCATGCTCAAAGGCGTGCCGTTCTTATCGACAGGAATTGGCGTTGAACCGGTTGTGTCGATACCGATGCCTATGATTTGGTCCGGCTCAAAGCCTTTGACGGTGTTCTTTGCCTCGGTAATTGCTGCTTTAACGGTCACCTCGATACCCTTGAGGTAATCGGCCGGATCCTGCCTGGCAAGATTGTGGTCGGCAGGATCGAGAATTATACCGGCTTCGCCCGTTTCGTATTCGTAAACTGCTGTTCCTAATTCGTTGCCGTTGTCGACATCGACTATCAGGCACCTTACAGAATTTGTTCCATAATCCAGGCCAATCGTATAAGGCATAAAATAACCTCCTATTTGTTAGTTTAACCAGAAGCTGAAATACAGATACAGACCAAGCACAAGACCGAGGATGACGACTGTCATCAGGACCTCGACGAGTCCCCAGCTTTCGCGGGATTCCTTCTTCTGTTCGGGTGTGGCTGTGGCGTAGGTCAAATCGGCGATCTGTTCATATTTTGGCGGAGCGGTCAACAGGGAAACTCCGACGATTGAAACAATGCTCAAGAGAAATAGCCAGCCCGTGGCGAAGAGAAAGTTGTATTCCCCGATATAAACCAGCCAGCCGGGCGATGTAATGACGGGATCGACTCCGCCTGTCAGTGCCTGGATAGTCAGCTTGGCCATCCCTGCGATAAAACCGATAGCCAGCCCCGCCACTGCACCTTTGCTGTTAATCCGCTTGCAGAAAAGACCGAGCATAAATACCGCCGTAATGGGTGGCGCCAGATAGCCCTGAACACTCTGGAGATATTTATACAATCCGCCCTGGGAAATTCGCTGCATCACGGGGATCCAGATTATTCCCATCACAACAACCACCATTGTTGCGATTCGCCCGACTGTAACCAGGTGCCGCTCAGAGGCCTTCGGATTTATTTTTTCATAAATATCCACGGTAAAGAGTGATGCGCAGGAATTAAAGAGCGATGACAGCGAACTCATCAAAGCTGCCAGGAGCCCCCCGACCACCAGGCCGCGCAGACCGGCGGGCAATAACGTACTTACCATGACTGCGAAGACCCGGTCGCCGTCGAGCACTTCCCGGCCGTCGGCGATTTTCATGGGGATAGTAATCAGTCCTTTTTGATGCAGTGCGTAAGCTATCAGACCCGGCACGACAAAAATCATCACAGGCCAGACCTTAAGGAAGGCGCCCCAAAGAGCGCCTCGCCTGGCATTTCGAAGGTTCTTTGCAGAAAGTGCCCTCTGCACAATATACTGGTCGGTACACCAATACCAAATTCCGATAATTGGTGATGCAATCAAAACGCCCAGCCACGGAAAATCCGGATTCGTATTCGGTCTCCACAGGGCAAAGTTCTCAGCATTCTGGCGGCATATCAGTTGAAGCTCGCTCCATCCGCCAAGTTTACTCAGGCCGAAAAGCGTAATAAAGGCGGAACCAATAATCAGAATAACTGTCTGAACGGTATCAGTATAAACCACGGCGCGCAGGCCGCCGAGAACGGTATAAATTCCCGTAAGGGTAACCGTCAACAGCGCCCCAATCCAGAATGCATCGAGGACAAAAGTTTCCGTAACCTGTATATTAATCTCAGGCAAAAGAACATTAAAGACCACGCCGCCGGCGTAAACTGTTACCGATACCTTCGTGAATATATACGCTATGAGCGAAACAATCGATAATATCCAGCGGCAGGTCGAGTTAAACCGTCTCTCAAGGAACTCCGGCATCGTAAAGACCTTTGCACGGTAATAAAAGGGGACAAAAAGCCAGGAGAGCATTACTACGCACCAGGCGTGCAATTCCCAGTGTGCCATTGCCATACCATCGGTGGAACCCTGCCCCGCAAGACCGACAATATGTTCGGAACCGATATTCGAGGCAAAAATCGAAGCCCCCACCACAAACCATGGCATGTTCCTGCCGGCAAGGAAGTAATCGGTCGATGTCCTCTGCTTCTGCCGGACCACCCACCAGACAATGGCCAGCATAATGCCGAAATAACATGCAATCGCCACCCAATCTAATGCCTGAAATCCACCCACGATGTAGCCCTTTCAAATATCTCTTGTGAACGTTTTAGACACAATGTTCGAGCCGGAAATTTTCTATATAAACCCAAGTGAAATAAATTACAAGATTTTTCTTCACTATAAACAATACCGGTAGCTGCAAAGTCAAACAAAACATTTTCAGTCTCGAAAATCTCATGAAGTCGCTTTTGCTGCAAATTGGGATTTCCCTGTAAAAATGCGATAAAATGGCCAACTAATCGTTGCATTTATTACCTAAATCCTTATGCTAAGGTGGAATAAACGAATGTTTGCAATCGAAGGTTTTTGTAATTGTTTATCGAAAGGCCAACATGGCTAAAAGCCTTGTTGTTTTCATAATTTTAGTGGTAGTACCGGTCTTTATTAGCGGCTGCAGCCCCGTAGAGCCCAAATCTGTTGAGCCTGATAGAGTCGAGCGAGATAAAACCGTACCTTTTCAGGCTGAACCTGAGCCCAAAGAGGTAGATCCTGCCGGTTTTGAGCCTAACAGTGTCGAACCTGTTAAGGCTGAGCCTGACGAACTGCAAACCGTGCCGGCTGCGTCTTTTCATGATAAATGTGCGGATATCCTCAAAGAATTTGTCAATGACAAGGGGATGGTTGACTATAAAGGGCTCAGGCGAAAAAGGTTAGAGCAAAGGGCGCTGCTGCAGGAATTCAACAAGCTTGACCCGGCTGAATATGAGTTTTGGACCAACGAGGACAAAATCGCCTTCTGGATTAACGCATACAATCTCCAAAAACTTAGGGTAGTTACCGATAATTATCCCATTCAGCCGTCATCCCGGATCCTGACCATTTTCTACCGGGGCACCAATAACATCAGGCACATTGAGGGAAAAATCACTGAGTACAAATTCCTCGTAATGGATGAAGAATTCACCTTTGCAACGATTGAAAAGCGTTTTTTCCGCAGCGAATTTAACGATCCCCGGATATTCTTTGCTATATCCAGCACCTGTCTGTCGAGTCCGCCACTTAGAAATGAGCCATATTATGGACACAGTCTCAGTGAACAGTTGGACGAACAAACCAAAAGATTCCTATCCAGCCCCCTTGCATTCAGTATTGACAGAGAAAAGCGGAAGGTTTATTTATCAGCCTTATTTCAATCATCCTGGTACGGCAAAGAGTTTATTAAAAAGTTTGCAATAGACAGAAAGTTTAAGGACCAACCGGTTGAGACACGGGCGGTGTTAAACTTCATTACCAATTATATTTCGAAAGAAAATGTTACTTTTCTTGAAACAGGAAACTATACAATTAAGTATATGACGTATGATTGGACAATTAACGATGGTTCGTAGAAAGGATAAATTACAAATGTCAAAAAAATTAGTAAGTAGCAGTACTAACAAATATCTTTTTACCAGCGAGTCTGTGACGATGGGTCATCCGGACAAAGTGGCCGACCGCATATCCGATTCAATTTTGGATGCAATGCTCGCTCAGGACCCGAAGAGCAGGGTGGCTTGCGAAACACTGGTAAAGGCCGACATGGTCGTGTTGGCGGGCGAGATTACGACGAAGGCCCACGTCGATATCCCGACGATCGTTCGGGATACGATCAAGGAAATCGGATATGACGACCCGGAACTCGGTTTCAATAACGAGAATTGTGCCGTTCTGGTGTCGATCTCAAAGCAAAGTCCCGATATTTCACAGGGTGTAACCGAGGGCAGTGGCCGGCATAAGGAGCAGGGCGCCGGTGACCAGGGAATGATGTTTGGCTATGCATGCAAAGAGACGCCGGTACTAATGCCGATGCCGATCCAGTTGGCGCACGCGCTGACGACCCGGCTGGAGAAGATGCGTCAGAGCAAGAAGTTACCGTGGCTGCGGCCCGACGGCAAAAGCCAGGTGACAATCGAGTACGAAAACGGCAAGCCGAAACGCATTCACACGGTCGTGATCTCCACGCACCACTCACCGACGGTTTCAGACCGGGAATTGAGAAAACAAATCAAAGAAAAAGTAATTCTTCCCGTCCTGCCGAAGCGGTTAGTTGATAAAAAGACCATATTTCATATCAATCCGACCGGCCGATTTGTAGAAGGCGGACCAAAAGCAGATTGCGGCCTGACCGGACGGAAAATCATCGTCGATACGTACGGCGGAAGAGGCAGCCACGGGGGAGGCGCCTTCAGCGGAAAGGACCCGACGAAGGTTGACAGGACAGCAAGTTATATGGCTCGATACATAGCCAAGAACGTCGTGGCTGCAGGCCTTGCCGATGCCTGTGAAGTGCAGCTATCGTATGCGATCGGAGTGGCCGAGCCTGTCTCGGTATTTGTGGACACTGCGGGGACCTCAAAAGTAAGCGAGCAACTGCTAAGCGAGCTAATCCGGAAGCTCTTCCCGCTGACGCCCAAGAAAATGATCGATCACCTGAAACTGGCCAGGCCGATCTTTTCCCCGACCTCTTACGGCGGCCACTTCGGGCGAAAGGGCGAAGGCTTTACGTGGGAGCAGACCGATATGGCAGACAAGCTCCGCAAAGCAGCCGGGTTTTAGGAGCGGGGTACTTTTATGTGATTACTTTTATGCCGGGCGGGTGTAATCCGGTATAATATCTCTATGTCTGAAAAATATAGCCCGAATGTTCATCATAGATGTTCTATGCGTCTTGAGGGCTACGACTATTCACAAGAGGGCTGGTATTTTATTACAATTTGCACACAAGTCCGGCGATGTATGTTCGGTTAGATAATTGGGAACCGGGTGCAGTTAAACGACGCTGGATTGATGGTAGAATCCTGGTGGAGGAAACTGGCCGGTAAATTCCCGATAGTTCAGACAGAAGAATATGTTGTCATGCCCAACCATTTCCATGGAATCATAAACGTAGGGGCGGCCCCGTGTGGCCGCCTTGGTATCGTTAGTACAGATAAAGGATTAGGGCAACCACACAGGATTGCCCCTACGTTAGCGGATATCGTACATTGGTTCAAAACGATGACGACCAATCAGTACATTCGTGGTGTAAAGCGAAGAGAATGGCCGCCGTTTCGTATGAAATTGTGGCAGCGTAACTATTATGAACACGTTATCCGCGACGAGGAGGAATTAGACCACTTCCGTCAATACATCGGCGACAATCCTGCCAATTGGCAAACAGACGAAGAAAATCCAGATACGATACCGTAGGGGCGGCCCCATGTGGCCGCCCGGTCACCCATAATGAATCAGGGCAACCACACAGGGTTGCCCCTACAGCAAACGGACAAGGACGATACAGACATGGTCAGTGTGGGGGCGCCAGATTTTTATAAATTTTCTCTTGACAAAACGGACTAAAGTTGGTTTAATATAACTATCATGAGGCAAATTAACCGCAAAAATACCGGTAACTGGTGGTGGCCTGAAGGATAAATTCCGGCGGGTAAGCGGCAATTTGCTGTATACAATTAGTTAGAATTGCGAATAACGCAGCCTGTCGGAACGGCAAGCTGCGTTTTTTATTTGTATTTTCAGCCGTTTGAGCGTAAAAAGCTGCAATAAAGGATTTGAGATATGGATGATTATAGACATGTAATACTTGGCGCCGAACCGGGCCAGATTGTACCTATCGTCAAGCGGATCGACATGACCGAACCGGTGGACTTCTTTGCCAGGATCAGTGATTACGGTCGGGCTAAGAATTGTTGCCTTTTCGAGTCCAAAGAGCACCTGGCAGGCTATACGGCATTGAGTTTCGGGACCGCCAGGCCGGCGCTCTATCTGACCGGCACCGGCGCGGACTTCACCATAAAGGCCCTGAGCAAGACCGGGCGCCGGATGATAGAATTCCTGTCGGCAGGAAAATCCCGCTTTGACTTTTGCGAATCAGTAGAGTTCGATGCCGAGGCGATCACGGGCAAGATCAAACAGTCGCAGGAATTTGTCGACGAGCAGACCCGCCTGAAAACAACCAACCAGATGGACGTTTTGCGTGCAGTGGCATTCGCGTTCAAATTGGCAAGCAAACCGTTCCGCATTACCTGCGGACTGCTCGGGGCGCTAAGCTACGATTTCATAGACCAGTTTGAGAAACTCCCCGCCAGTGAAGAAGACCTGTTGGGCAATCCCGACTACGAGCTTTATTTTGCCGACAACATCTTTCTGATGGATCATGAGCAGGGGCAGGGTTATGTGGTCGTTAATGTTATGATAACCAACGGCGACCGAGAGGCCGTGATAGCCGAGGTCCAGGAGTGTTTTGATTACTACAACAATCTCGCGAGGTTCGATGTGCCGCGAGGAAGAGAATTTACCGGTCAAATTCCCCCAGCTTCCACGGATACCGACCAGCAGCAGTACGAGGCGATGGTCAAGACCGCCAAGCGGCATATCCTTGACGGCGACATTTTCCAGGTAGTCTTAAGCAGGACCAAGGTCGAGCCCTGTCCGGATGAGCCGCTGGACGTTTACAAAAGGCTAAGGCGGCTGAATCCTTCGCCGTACATGTTTTATCTCAACACGCCCAATACGATACTGATGGGGTCCAGTCCGGAACTGAATCTGCGGGTCAGCGGCACCGAGAACCGCAGCGTCGAGATTAGACCGATAGCCGGCACAAAACCCAGGGGCCGAGTGGGAGGTGAAATCGACCTCGACACCGATTTCAGATACGAGGCCGAATTAAAAATAGATCGCAAAGAATTGGCCGAGCACATGATGCTTGTTGATCTGGCAAGAAATGATATTGCCCGCGTGGCCCGGCCGGGCAGCAGGGTTGTGACCGAGTTGTTGACAGCCGAGAAATATGAGTCGGTCCAGCACTTAGTGAGCAATGTAAAAGGCACGTTGGCCGATGAGCTTGATGCACTAAGCGCGTATCTTGCTACGATGAATATGGGGACACTGACAGGCGCCCCGAAGATTGAGGCAATGAAAATAATCCGGCGGCTTGAAAAAACCAAACGTGGCTACTACGGCGGGGCTGTCTGCTATCTGACCGTGGACGGCCAGTTCGACAGTTGTATCACCATAAGAAGCCTGCAGGTCAGGGATCATACGGCTTATATCCGGGTCGGTGCGGGTATAGTGCATGATAGTGTCCCAAAAACCGAATTTGAAGAGACCGAGCACAAGGCAGGATCCTGTTTGCGCGCGATTCGCGGACGGCGAAATGAAGACGCATACGAAAAGGATTGATACAGTTATATGAAAATTGGAGAAAGAAATGTGCGATAGAAGAGGCCCACTAATGAAAGGGTGGAGGACTGTTATTTCTCTGGGGATCTGCCTGTTGGCTTGCATCGTTCAAGGGGCGGAATATGAACAGATTCGACTCGGCTCAGATCCGGCCCTTTCTCCGGATGGGTCGATGCTTGCCTTTGTGTGGCGTGGGGACATTTGGACCGTCCCAACCGAAGGTGGTATTGCACGGCAGGTAACGCAACACCCATCAGGTGACGGGCAGCCGGCTTTTTCGCCCGATGGTTCGGAAATTGCTTTTATCAGCGACCGTGATGCCGGTGACCAGGTGTATGTTGTACTCGTCGAAGGCGGAACGCCCGAACAACTAACGTTTCACACTGCCGGATACACGCTTGAAGAATGGTACCCATCGGGCGATGCGCTGCTGGTTAGTGCCAGGCGTGATCACTCCTGGCCGGAGTCACAACGCTTTTTTGAGATTTCACGGCACCAGCGCAAAGCCGAGGAGTTGCTCTTTGATGCCTATGGGCAAGACGGTGTCGTTTCGCCGGATGGCAAGCATCTTCTTTTCGCACGCGAGGGAATGTCGTGGTGGCGAAAGGGATACTATGGCACGCGCGCCAGTCAAATCTGGATGTACGACTTTGGAACTGGTGAGTACAAGAAGCTTCTTTACCGGGAGACAGGCTCATGTTGGCCTTTATGGAAGGCTGATGGCCACGGTTTCTACTATGTCGGTGCGCAAATCGGTGTGTTTAACCTCTGGGAGTACGACCTTGAAACGAACGAGGAACAACAGTTGACGGAGTTTGAAGATGATTCGGTGGTCTTTCCGTGCATTTCACGTGACGGCTCGACGATTGTCTTTCGCCATCTATTTGATTTCTACCGTTTCCGGCCGGGCAAAGATGTTGCACCGGCACAGATCGAGATAAAAAACACCGGCGATTCAGTAACACCACCAACCGAGCGAAGAGTGCTCAACGAAGCGACGGATGCGACATTCTCAGACGATGGGCTGGAAGTTGCTTTCATAGCGGGAGGCGACCTATGGGTGATGGATACGGAGCTTCGAGAGCCAAGGCAGGTTACCAACACTCCCGAACAGGAGCAGTCTCCCGTTTTCTCACCTGAAGGTGATTACATCTTGTTCGCGAGCGACAAAGCAGAACAGTGTGACATCTGGCGTGCCAAACGCGATGATGTTGAACTTTACTGGTGGCAGAACGAGACATTCGAGTTAAAACGTCTTACGCAGGATGCGGATGTGGAGTCGGACATTCGCTTTAGTCCAGACGGCTCGCGGATCTCGTTCGTCAAAGGCCTCGGTGATCTGTGGACGATGACGCCGGAAGGCAAGGATACAAAACGCCTTTTGCGTTCGTGGAATTGGCCACAGTACGATTGGTCGCCCGACGGCAAGTGGATCGTATACGCAATCGACGACGAAGATTTCAACCGAGATATCTGGATTATTCCGGTGGACGGTTCCTGCGAGCCCGTGAATGTCTCCCGGCACCCCTACGATGAGTACCAGCCGGTATGGCGGCCGGATGGTAAAGTAATCGCCTTTACCGGACAGCGGCTCGACAGGGAAACGGATATTTTCTACATTTGGCTCGAAAAGGAAGAGTACGAAAAAGGCAAGCGCGACCGGACAATCGAGAAGGCACTGAAGAAGATGGATGAGGCACGGAAAAAGAAGGTCGACGAGAAAGAATCCAAAGACGATAGGACCGACGCCGAATCGAAGGACAACCAGGAGTGTAAAGAACCGGAGCCGTCCGGAGAAGAGGAAAGAGCCGGCAAGGAAGATCTGGCCAAAGATGAAGAAAAAGATGATAGTAAGGAAGTCCCTGATGTGGTCATAGATTTTGAGCGGATTCACGAACGTGTCCGGCGGGTAGAGATCGCGGGATCCACGGAACGCGGACTTTTCTGGTCGCACGATTCGAAGAAGCTTGCCTTCAAGGCAGAGATTGACGGCAAAGAGGGTACGTATACGGTCGAGATACCGGAAGAACTCAAGCCGAAGCTCCTAACGGAGGAGACGGGTCGGCGACCACGATGGCTCAAAGAGGGGAATCAGATTGTGTGGCTGTCCGGGGGCAAGCCCGCGAGCATTTCGTCAAAAGGCGAAGAGACGGTGTACTCATTCAGTGCCAAACAAGAGGTTCAACGCGAGGCGCGTTTCCGGGCCGCTTTCGATCTGGCCTGGCGATTGATGCGCGACCGCTACTATGACGAACGTTTAGGCAATCGCAACTGGGACGGGATTCGCCGCAAGTACGCGGAAATGGCCGCAAAGGCCGTGGACGCAGAGAGCTTTGGTATCGTTGTTAACCTGATGCTCGGAGAGTTAAACGGTTCGCATCTTGGCTTCTCCGCCAGTCGGCGGTCGCCCGAGCCTGTTGTGCCCGCCTGGGATATCGCGACGTCACATTTAGGCGTGCGGTTCGAGTCGGATTACAAAGGACCTGGTTTGAAGGTCAGGGACATCCTGCCCGACGGACCGGCAGACCGGCAAAAGAGCCGGATTGAGCCGGGCGAGATTATTCGGAGCATTGACGGTGTGAGCGTGGATCCGGGGATGGACTTGACAGAGGTGCTGAACGGGCCTCTCGATCGGGATATTCGCCTCAGCGTTCAGAATGCCGCCGATGAGCGACGTGAAGTTGTGCTGCGCCCGATTTCGTACGGTGCGACACGCGGGCTGCTCTACGAGAAGTGGATTAGGGACAATCGAATGAAGGTCCGGGATGCTTCGGAGGGAACGTTGGGCTATGTCCACATTCGTGGGATGAACTGGCCCAGCTTCCAAAAGCTGGAGAGGGAATTATACGCTGAAGGAGCGGGTAAGAAAGGCTTGGTCATTGATGTGCGTAACAACGGTGGCGGTTTCACAACCGATCACCTGCTGACGATTCTGTGCCAGCCTGCTCACGCAATCACCGTGCCTCGCGGCGGCGGTCCTGGTTATCCGGAGGACCGGCGGGTATATGCGACGTGGAGCAAGCCGATTACCGTGCTCTGTAATCAGAACAGTTTCAGCAATGCCGAGATATTCAGCCACGCTGTCAAGGCTCTCAATCGTGGTAGGCTAGTAGGCGTCCCGACGGCCGGTGGTGTGATCTCGACGGGTGGCACACAAATAATGGATGTTGGCTTTCTTCGGCTGCCGTTTCGAGGGTGGTTCGTATTGGGAACCGGAGAGGATATGGAACTGAACGGTGCCATGCCGGATTACATTGTATGGAACGAGCCGGCCGGCAAAGATGCCCAACTCGACAAAGCAATTGAAGTGTTGTTAGAAGATGTAAAGGCGTGGAAATCTCGCCCGACGCCAGCGCTTCGCAAGTCAAGCGAGCGAATACGGTGAGGATGCCTGGGACAGAATACATGAGGATTTGAGGCAAAATGGAACAGACAAACAGAAGAGTTTTATTCATCGATAATTTCGATTCGTTCACGTACAATCTGGTCGATGATTTTTGTAAGCGTCAGTGTGAGGCCAAGGTATATCGGGCCGATACCGAGCTTGACGAGCTTAAGCGGGTCGCTGAAGAATTTAAGCCCGACCTGCTCGTGATTTCGCCCGGCCCGGGCACGCCTGATACGGCGGGCGTGTCACTGACTGCCCTCGATCATTTCAAAGACAAGCTGCCGATATTCGGCGTGTGCCTGGGTCACCAGGTCATCGTGCGGTATTTCGGCGGGAAGGTCGGCCATGCTCCGAAACCGATGCACGGCAAACCATCAAGAGTTACCCATAATGGAGAAGGCATCTTTGCCGGCGTCGAAAATCCGCTGCAGGCGGGACGCTATCACAGCCTTTGCGCGCTGGAGATGCCGGACTGCCTGGAAAAAACCGCCGAGTTCGAGGGCGTTGTAATGGGAGTGCGTCATAAAGAGCTTCCGATATTCGGCGTGCAGTTTCATCCGGAGAGCATTCTTACCCCGGCGGGCGGTAAGATTATCGAAAATATTCTGTCGATTGCAGTAGCAGAGAAGATTGGATAGGAAAGGAAAGAAATGGCTGCGATAACAAGATTTCTCGAAATAATTTTGGATGGCGGTGACCTGACATTCGATCAGGCGAAGGAGCTTCAGGACATAATATTTACCGGCGAGGTGACGGAAGTCCAGGTAGCGGCGTTTCTGGCGGCGATGAGAATGAAGCGCGCGACGTCTGCGGAGATCGCCGGGCTTGCCCAATCGCTTCGCGATCACGCGGTACGTGTCGAAACCGGAATCGACAACATGATTGATACCTGCGGGACCGGCGGCGCCTCTGTTAAGACGTTTAACGTCTCGACCGGCGCCGCACTGGTTGCTGCCGGCGCCGGGGCCTACGTGGCTAAGCACGGCAACCGCGGCATCACAAGCAAGTGCGGCTCGGCCGACGTGCTGGCAGAACTGGGCGTCAATATCGACCCGGGGCCGGAAGGCGTTGCTGAATGTATCCGGCAGGCTCACATAGGTTTTATGTTCGCGCCGAAATTCCATCCCGCGATGAAGTTTGTCCAGCCTATCCGCAAGAGCCTCGACTTCAGGACCGCATTCAACATTCTTGGGCCGCTGGCAAATCCCGCCGGTGTCACGGCACAGGTTATGGGTGTCGCCGAAGAGGCGCTTCTCGATCGGATATGCGAGACGCTCGAAATGCTGGGCGCCAAAAGAGCAATGGTCGTTCACGGCCAGGGAATGGACGAAATAAGCACTCTCGGAACCACGCAAATTCGGCAGCTCATCGACGGCAACGTCACGACCGTGAAGCTCGATCCGGCGGACTTCGGGATTTCCGAGCCGTCAATCGACGATTTGCGAACCGGGGATGCAATAGCTAATGCTGATATAATTCGTGACATTCTTTCCGGCAAAGATAAGGGCTCTCGTAAAGATATCGTTGTTCTGAACGCCGCCGCTGCTATAATCGTGGCCGGCATAGCCGACGATTTTGCCCCGGCAATCGCCCTGGCAGAGACCTCGATCAGCGATGGCAGCGCCGCAGCTTGCCTGGAGAAACTTATCGAAGTCTCAAATAGAACCTGAGACGTGTCCCCGAACCGTCTCACGAGTGACTATAGGCAGATATGTTGATAACGAAAGTTAAAATCTGTGGTCTTACCAATTATGACGATGCCATCGCGGCGATGGATATGGGTGCGGACTTGCTGGGCTTCAATTTCTATCCGGACAGCCCGAGATATGTCACGCCGGCACAGGCTATGGATATCATCAATAAGCTGCCGGGTTTTATAGACATCGCCGGCGTTTTTGTGAATGCTTCGGTTGAGCAAATCCATGAGACGAACGCCGTTTGCCATTTGGACTGGGTCCAGTTACATGGCGACGAAGATCCGGATTTCTGCCGGTCGCTGCTTTCTCATAACGTCAAGACAATGAAGGCTATACGTGTAAAAGACCAGACGGACATTGAAAGGGCGAACAGCTTCTTTACGGATGCTGTTTTGTTGGATGCCTTCGACCCTGATAAATACGGCGGCACAGGACTGACGTTTGATTGGAACGTCATAGGCCACATCGGCAAGCGTGTATTTTTAGCCGGGGGAATAAATCCCGATAATGCGGCGGCGGCGGTTAAGCTCGGAGTTTATGGAATCGACGTCTGTAGCGGCATCGAAGCTGAGCCGGGCAAAAAAGACCACGATAAAATGAAGCAACTATTTGATAATATACGACATTTAAGAGGATAAATATGAAACACAGAGGAAGGTTCGGAGATTATGGCGGCTTCTATGTCCCCGAGGTTCTTATTCCGGTATTGGAAGAGCTGGAAGAGGCTTTTTATCGATTTTATGAAGACCCGCAGTTCGTGACGGAGCTTGCGGACCTTTCGAAAAACTATGCAGGCAGGCCCACACCGCTTTATTACGCGAAGAGATTCAGCGAGTACGTCGGTTTCAATGTGTATCTCAAACGCGAAGACCTGCTGCACGGCGGCGCGCACAAAGTCAACAATACGCTGGGCCAGGGTCTGCTGGCAAAATATATGGGCAAGACCAAGCTGATCGCCGAGACCGGTGCCGGGCAGCACGGCCTGGCCACCGCTATGATCGGCGCCTTGTTCGGGA
>JBARRE010000490.1:0-1886 GCA_049644065.1 Sedimentisphaerales bacterium
TGGATAGTAAATAATCAATAGTAAGCTTGTGCCCGCGAAGGCGGGTATAATCAATGGTAATGGACGCTGATGAACATGGTTAGGGATTCACGAAGAAAATAGAAATTAACCGCTGATAAACGCTGATTAACGCTGATAAATACGGATTCTTGTTACTGGATTCTGGATTCTCGATTCTTTTAATTCATGCGTAAGCAAGGACAATAATCAATAGTAAATAATCAATAATCAATTAAGAGGGGGGTTTGCCGGGAAGATGAACATTATCCATCTTTGAAAACGACAAGAGCACAATGGAGAATCAATTAATCATGCTGTTTAACGAGCTGTCATTATTGAATATCCCTAGTAATCACCTATCTTTCCTCCACAGCTTTCTCCTTTTTCGTTTTTCCTTTTTCAAGTAATGACTCAACCCATTTATCATACTTAGGATTGTATTCGTCCTCGTAGTACCATAGTCCGTCAATAATCTTTTTGTCCCCAAATTCGAAATCATCATTGGGCTTGTTGTAATTCTCAGGATATGCCCTTACCCCATAATGGTGAATGCCTCCACTCATTCCCACTACTACGCGCCCATCGGTCCATATGTCTACAAACATTGGCTCAAGATCCAGAATAACCTTTGGGAATTGTGTTATCTCCGGGGAAGGCTCGTGGCGAACAAAATAGCGGTAACGTGGTAATTGATTCCCCTGGTCAATTTCTCTTGATAGTTTCCTGCAAGCCTCCAATAAGGTTTGGTGGTCAGTCTCTGACAAGAGCCTAATTGTTCTCTGTCGTTCTTTTTTGGCATCCGCTATTATAAACCTGAAGAACTTCCCTGGCCGTGAATAAAGAAATACCGCGCTAAGGGCGAGAACCACAGACAAGCCTAAAGTAACATAGAGACCTATCCTTTTACTTACATTCATTATCGCATCCCTTTCTTATACAACAAATGTGGATGTTACAGAACGCTCGACCATATAATATAACATTTCCAATGATGTCATAGAGAAATTTCGCATTTATTGCAGGATTATGCCCTTAGTACTCATTGCATCTTTGCATCTATTTTCATATCACCAATCATTCCTTTTCTCGTAATCGTTATGGCCTTTTGTCCATCAAAACTATTTAGTTTGTATTTGATAACTCTAATACTCAAGGACCAGTCCACTTCGGACCATATTTCGAGAGATACATATCATAGCCTTTCGTCCACCAAAACCAAGTATTATCTGTTGGCCAACCAATATAAAGATATTCGAGTGAAGATTTATTTAATTTCCACATACGAACGCCCCAAACCCCATATTCAAAAGGAAAACCAAGGTGCGCCATGCCATATCCTATACCTATATAATTAATATCGGCTCTGCCATATTCATTACCAAACCACATCCAAGTTTTAATACTTGTTTCGTAAAATCCAGTATCGAGATTTTTCATCTTTGTTTTAACTTCTTCCCAATCCATATCCGTATCCCATTCGTCCACTAAATTGAGAGTTGGATCTATTATTTTGTGCAATGTTCTATTGTCAAGTAATCCGATACTATTAAGTGTAACTACTTTGATAGGACTTCCAATGCCAGCTCCTGTGTCGTCTGTAGGCCATATCTCTTCAATCGACCAAACAGGAGGTGGTGGGGGATCTAATTCATCTTCCTTGGAAAACGGGATGAAGTAACGAAATCTAACATGATAATGGCCGGCATAGAATTCTACCCTATCAATTGCCCAACCGTTCATATAAGAGTGTTGATCATTTATATTATCAAGCCAGCTTTGAAATGAAGCATATGGGTGTGGCATTGCTTCTGTATTGGTTCAGCGACAATTGGACATTGTCCTTTTTCTAGATACTCCTAGTTTAGTGGCTTGCAGAATGGCAAGCC
>JBARRE010000491.1:0-11072 GCA_049644065.1 Sedimentisphaerales bacterium
ATCCTGCTTCTGGTAGATATAGAACCTGCCGATTACCGTTAAGATCTTCTCCTTATCGTCCCCCTTGACCTTTGGAGCAGCTTCTCCGGCGGGTGACAAGATAAGCGGATACTCAAAGCCCGGCTTCGTTTCCTGCGGCTCGGCAGCTTCCTGCCCCGGTTCTTCCAGCGTTATTGTCTCTACCTGCAATTCAATCTCCCGCGGTTCGGCCTCAGCGTTTTCCGGCTCTATCCCGGCCGCCTGCAGCGACTCAAAAGCCTCTCTGTAAAGCTCTAATCCGCGAGGATCTCCAATCTTTCTACTGTCTGCCGTTATGAATATCTCACCTGTAACGTCGAATTGGACCGCCATTATGCGGCCTTGTTCTATCACGGTCCTGCTCAAGTTGGTTGTTGTGGCGCCTTCAGGCTGTTTAGCTGAGACATTGCCTTGTAAATATACCGTTGCTTCATAATTAATCCGAGAATCAGAGGTAGGCTGGGTCGCTCTACTTCCTGGAATTCCCGCAGAGTTAGGGCCCAGCCATACAACCGCTCTTTCGGCGGAGAATTGATGGACCCCGATGGACAAGGAAAATCCACTTTGGAAAACGAGCACGTGGTCAACGGGGGATAAACGGTAGCTGATCAGCTCTTGCCCCTGCATGTGCAGATCCTGTCCGGCAAAGGCCGCGGCTTTGTCGCCTTGGGCAGTCCATCCCGATTTTGGCGGCATCAACACCAAAACCAATAGAACCAAAATAGGAAGTATGTTCTTTCGTATACTCATCTGTCAATATTGCAGGCGTCGCCGGCTTATCGCGCCGGACGCATCGCGCATTAACGCATGACGAGATTATAGCTGGTCGGCACAGCAAAGCCAGCAAAAAGCTCTACTCGATCCTCGATTCTGGATTCTCGTTCATCGAGTATCGAGCATCGAGAATGCTTGATTTATCTGCGAGTTTGCTGTAAAAGATGGCCCATGACAAAGAATGAGTATTCACAATACCAGAAATCAGTGATATCGGGGTATTACAACAACCTTGATACGATCATGCTCCAGAAGCTCGGCGAGCTTGTGACCGAACTATACTTGTCCGACACGCAGACCAGGAAAGATCGGCTATGGCAAAGGGCCCACAAGGCCATGGTCAAGTTGAAAATCCCGTCGGCCATCATCGGCCATATCATGAAAAAACAAGATGTGGAAATTTTAGCCAAAAACCTCCAGGACTGGCAGGGCGGGAAAAACAAGCGGAAGTAGCAGGCAAATACGCGAGGGTAGATTCCAGCCTCCGCTCGCGGTTTCACCAACAAGCCGCTGATGTGGACAGGCACGGAGGGAGAAAAATATTTTCCTTATACCAAAAGCTTTGCGGAGAGCGTCTCAATTGACAGAGGGTAGATTATAGATGCGATATTCGATTTGTTTATGCTTAGGCAGGTGCACATGCGTTCTGCGCTTGCGAGATGGGAAAGGAATGAAGAATGAATAACCAGAGAACACAAAAAAGAATAGACAGGCGTGGCTTTTTGCATTCGGCGGCAGCGGCGGGAGCCGGAGTGGCGTTCTCGCCGATGGTTCTGGGTCGGACAGGCGCCGGTAAGAAGCCGGATGATATCAATGTGGCCTTGCTTGGTGTCGGTGAACAGGGGCAGGTTCTGATGAGCGTCTGCCTGAAGATCCCGGGGATTCGCATTAAGGCCGTCTGCGATATCTGGACGGCGTACAATCAAAAACGAGTCTCACGCATGCTTGGGAAATACCGCCACGAGCACAATACGTACGTAGACTACAAGGAAATGCTCGACAAAGAGAAAAACCTCGACGCCGTCATAATCGCCACGCCCGACTTCTGGCACGCCGAGCATACCGTTGATTGCCTTAATACCGGCCTGCACGTCTATTGCGAAAAGGAGATGTCCAACACTCTCGAAGGTGCCCGGAAGATGGTTCTGGCCGCGAAGAAGACCGGCAAGCTGCTTCAGATCGGCCATCAACGGCGCAGCAATCCGCGATATGTTTTCTGCTACGAGAACCTCATAAGAGGGGCGAAGCTGCTGGGACAGATAACGGCGGTCAACGGCCAATGGAACCGAGCGGCAAGGGAACCTCTGGGCTGGCCGGAAAATGCCGTCATCAACCAGGCAACCCTCGAAAAATACGGCTACAAGTCAATGCAGCAGTTTAAGAACTGGCGGTGGTACAGAGGACTTGGAGGCGGTCCCATTGTCGATTTGGGTTCGCATCAGATTGACATTTACAATTGGTTTCTTGAAGCTAATCCCAAGTCTGTCATGGCAAGCGGGCGAACTAACTATTACGACAAAAAGACGCACGAATGGTACGACACCGTGATGGCTATTTATGAATATGAATCTTCTCAGGGAGCGGTCACCGCGTTCTATCAAACGATTAGCACGAACAGCAGCAACGGATATTTCGAAGGCTTTATGGGGACTGAGGGGACGTTGATAATCACCGAGTATCCTGTCTCACGCTGCGGGATTTATCGTGAGAAAAAAGTGGCCGAGGATGTTTGGGACAAATGGGTGAAGAAAGGCTACCTAAGGAAGACTGAGGGCTTAGATCAACCTGAAAGTGAAGAAGCAGTCGGCGAGATTAGGGTGCCATCACCGAGACCACCTAAGTATGATATGTTGGTCAAAATGAATAAGCCCATCCATCAACCGCATCTGGAGAATTTCTTCGATGCGATTCGCGGCAGGGCAAAACTGAACTGTCCGGTAGAAATCGGATATGAAACGGCTGTGACGGTATTGAAGATTAATGACGCAGCCGAAGCCGGCAGAAAGCTGGAGTTCCAGCCGGAAGAGTTTGCGGTTTGATATAATATTATGATTGATCGAGAAAGGTAGGGATACAAATGGAATCGAATCGTATTACATGCAGTTACCGATATGCAGCATTCGCTATCACACAACTATTCGTTTTTTCTTGCCTGTTAATCTGTGGGTGTGAGCGTCAAACAACTTCGACACAACAGGTATCTTCCGCCGATCATAATCCAGAGAAAGAGTGGATCGAGCATATCTTCGGAGTGAAGCTGCCGGAATCTACAAGAAATTGCAGGTATCATTCCAAGAACTATGGGATGGGGTATGGCACCGGCTGGGGGTACTTCGAGATCTCGAGAGCGGACATGCAGTACCTGGTGGACTCATCTGATTATCTACCCGATACATCCGAATTCGGGAAGCACCACTCTAGGCTTGACATGGAAAAATACCTGGAGCGAACTGGCGAAAGCATAGCTTGGTGGAAGCCTTTGACACTCCAGAAGCGTCAGTACGCCCAGAAGGTCATAGGGAGCGAGAATGTTACAGGGATTTTTGAACTTATCATGCTTCCAGTGATCAACATCTGTGTCGGCGAAATACGAGATGATTGGATGGGCGTTTACTTTGTCTATGAGCACGGTTGATAGATCAATAGCAGTGGGGCAAGTCTTGAGCAACATATTCATTGGCTGAGGCTGTCTCGGTGAAGGTTTCGCGGAATACCGCTTGGATCGCCGGACTGAGGGCCTTTATCAGCCGAAGTTGTAGTATTTTTTTACCGGCTCGGTGACCTGCCAGGTGCACTTTAGGTCCTCGGGGAAGACCACGAGGTCGCCTGGGCCGAAACTTACCGAATCGTTGCCGTCCGTGACCGTTACCTTGCCTTCTATCAAAAGGCAGGTTTCCTTTTCCGTGTATTCCCAGTCGAAGGTGCTGGCTACGCATTTCCAGGTCGGCCAGGCCTTGCAGACGGCCGCTTCTTCGTCCGACGGCTTTTTGACAATTACATCTTTTATAGTAGGCATATTATAATGCTCCTTTGACTATTATCGATTCAGGTTGTATTATTGACTATTGAGATTAGTCGACGTCCAACCATTGAAGACATTAAAATAATATTAAATCATAAATTGGAAATAGTAAATAACAAATGTTAGCCAGACTGCACAGTGTGACGCTTGACGGAATTGAGGGAGTGATTTGCGAGGTTGAAGTCGACGTTGGCCGGGGCGGGTTTGAAAAATCCATCATTGTCGGTCTGCCGGATGCCGCTGTTAAGGAAAGCACCGAGCGGGTCAGAAGCGCAATCGTCAATAGCGGCTACAAGCATCCGAAAACCCAGTCGCTGATCAATCTTGCTCCGGCGGACGTGAAAAAGGCGGGGCCGGCTTTCGATTTGCCTATCGCACTGGGCATGCTCGTCGGCCAGAACGCCCTTGCCAGCTCGATTCTGAGTGACACGATTATCGTCGGCGAATTGGCCCTGGACGGCAGGGTCAGGCCGGTCAATGGTGTATTGAGTATGGCGATGAGCGCCGCGGCCGGAGGTTTCAGCCGGATGCTCGTGCCTCTGGACAATGCACAGGAAGCGGCAGTCGTTCAGGACATCGAAGTATTCGGCGTCGGTTCGCTTGCCCAGGCAGTAGGATTTCTTTCGGGGCAGTTGCCGCTGGAGACGACTAATGTCGATATCGAGGAACTTTTTAACGTCTCGGCAAGCTATGACGTTGATTTTGCGGATGTGAAAGGCCAGGAAAGTGTCAAGCGGGCGCTGACCATTGCCGCCGCCGGTGGACACAACATAATGATGATCGGCCCGCCCGGAGCGGGAAAGACCATGCTCTCCCAAAGACTGGCTACGATTCTGCCGCCCCTGAGTCTGAAGCAGTCGCTCGAAACTACCCGCGTGTACTCCTCGGTTGGGCTGTTGGGCAAGAACAGGGCGCTGTTGGCGATTCGTCCCGTTCGAACGCCGCACCACTCAGCAAGCGGGCCGGCACTGGTCGGCGGCGGCTCGGCGCCTCGGCCCGGGGAATTGTCATTAGCTCATTTCGGGATACTGTTTCTGGATGAATTTGTCGAATTTCCACGCCACGTTCTGGAAATGATTCGCCAGCCGCTGGAAGACGGTTTTGTCATCGTTTCGCGCGCAAAAAAGACGGTCCGGTTTCCCGCTCAATTCATGCTCGTCGCGGCGATGAATCCGTGCCCCTGCGGTTATTTCGGCAGCGACGCCAGGCAATGCAAATGCACGCCGGGCCAGATCAGACGTTACTTTTCAAAAGTCTCAGGGCCTCTGGTGGACAGGATTGATATTCACATCGACGTGCCGGCGATAAGTTTCCGGAAGCTGCGCTCGAAATCGAACCAGCTCGATTCGGCTGTAATGCGTTCCGACGTTGTCCGGGCAGCGGCCGTCCAGGCCGAGCGTTTCGGCGACGGAAAGATTCACACCAATGCCAGAATGAGCCACAAACAGGTCGAGAAGTTCTGCAAGCTCGATTCGACCGGCGAAATGCTCCTGAAACAGGCAATGCACGAATTCGGCCTCAGCGCCCGCGCCCACGACAAGATCTGCAAACTTGCGCGCACAATAGCGGATTTAGCCGGCGTTCGGGAAATCGCCGCCGAACATATCGCCGAAGCCATCAGCTACCGCAAATTAGACAGAAAACTGTGAACGCCGGCTTTTGTATCGGACGAACGGAGGGCGTTATTCCCAGCGAGGAATCAAATTCTCCAATCAGTTCTTGACTGATAACGAAAAGATTTGTAGATTCTGTCCGAATGTGTGAGTGAATACACAAATTGAAAATATATATTCTGAGTTGAAGAAAGGATATTTCAGATGTTTACACTGATTGTTGACGTGACGGCACGAGAAATTTTGGATTCCCGTGGAAACCCGACTGTTGAGGTTGATGTCCTGCTTGAAGACGGCGGGTTCGGTAGGGCCGCCGTTCCTTCCGGCGCCAGCACCGGTGCTTACGAAGCAGTCGAGCTGCGTGATACGAAGGCAAAGCGATACATGGGCAAAGGTGTCGCAAAAGCTGTTAAGAATGTGAATGAAATCATTGCTCCGGAAGTTATCGGAATGGATGCATGTGCGCAGGAAGAGCTTGACCAGCTCATGATTGAACTTGACGGTACTGCTAACAAAGGCAAGCTTGGCGCGAACGCCATTCTTGGTGTTTCCATCGCTGCCGCAAAGGCCGCTGCGGATTCTGCCAACCTGCCTCTCTACAGATATCTCGGAGGCTGCAATGCCAACATCCTACCCGTGCCGATGATGAACATCTTAAACGGCGGAAAACACGCCGACAACAACGTCGACTTCCAGGAATTCATGATCATGCCAATCGGTGCGAAGACCTTCCCGGATGCTCTGAGGATGGGTGCAGAAACTTTTCACACGCTCAAGAAAGTCCTCGCAAAAAAAGGATTAGCTACAAGTGTCGGTGATGAAGGGGGTTTTGCCCCGATGCTCAAGAGCAACGAGGAAGCTCTTGAGGTCGTTATGGAAGCTATTAAAAAAGCGGGATACAAGCCCGGCAAAGATATCTCCATCGCCCTCGACCCGGCGGCTACCGAGATGTTCAGTAATAAAACAAAGGACTACAGCTTCTTTAAGTCCGCTCCGAAGAAGCGTGTTTCCTCGGACGACATGGTCAAACACTGGGCCAAATGGGCCGATAACTATCCGATTATCTCCATCGAGGACGGATTGGCGGAGGATGATTGGGACGGCTGGGCAAAACTGAACAAGAAAATCGGCGGCAGCGTCCAAATCGTAGGTGATGATCTTTTCGTAACCAACACAAAACGGCTGGCAAAAGGCATCAAACTTGACTGTGCAAACTCTATCCTGATCAAGCTCAACCAGATCGGCACTCTCACCGAAACCTTCGAAGCGATCAATATGGCTAAAAGGGCCGGCTGGACCGCCGTTATTAGCCACAGAAGTGGTGAGACAGAAGACAGCACAATTGCAGACCTTGCCGTTGCTACCGGTGTCGGTCAGATAAAAACCGGCTCTCTATGCAGAACGGACCGAATATGCAAGTACAACCAGCTTCTGAGGATCAATGAAGATCTCGGCGATGCTGCTCAGTACGCGGGCTTTATGCTGAGGTGAGAAATCCGCCGGATACGTTGTTGGGCTTAGTTATGCGTCATCTTTTTCATCGACGGTGTTGTCGGCGTTATTTCAGTCGTTAGCGTGAAAACTACGGCTTTTCGATGTTTGTGCCGGCAACGAAGATGCTGTTGGTAAAAATCGTCTATACAATGCACGTCCAAATATGTGTTAATCCCTTTGAATTCATGATACTTACAGCAATAAATTGGCTTATTGATAAGTCAGGCTACAGATAAAACAAATCACCAGGTAGTTTGTACGAAAGCACGAACCTTTATAAGCCGATATTACTCGGCAGATGAAGTTAGTTTGGATCCCGTCGAAGCGACTAACGGGGTCGATAGATTGCAAAATGGTGTCCGGCTTTGTTTTCTTACTCAACTTGGCCCGGACTTATGCCGATAAAATACCAATAGACTTATGTATTGTTAGATAAAGGAGATTGTAATGGGGATTCAAGATTGGTCTGAAGATATTATTCTCGTGGACTTGCCCCAGGAGCCGGAAATGGGAGATGAGCTCAAGACGGTAACCGAAATGGTGCGCGATAGAGGCGATTGCGAGGTCGTTGTTGACTTTTCGAGCGTCGATATCATCACTTCTTCCAGTATATCGAAGCTCCTGAAGCTGCGAAAGTTGCTGACAGATTGCGGGCATCGGCTCGTTTTCTGCAGTGTGGCCGCGGCGACCAGAGGGATTTTTACGGTTACCGGCCTTGACGGAATTTTTGAGTTCGCCGACGATAAATTCGTCGCCCTGGCAGGTTTGCAGATGGTTAGTTAATTATGGATGAAGAAATTCTGCGGCAAATTGAGCAGATAATAGGTTACGAATTTTCCGACAAGAATCTTTTAGTCAAAGCATTCACTCATTCTTCTGCGGTCGATGATCGCCTTATGAGCAATGAAAGGCTTGAGTTTTTTGGCGATTCGGTATTAGCCGTGGTCATTTGCCAGGCCCTCTTCGATAATTTCACGAATTATCTCGAGGGCGATTTAACGAAAATAAAGAGCAAGCTTGTCTCTCGCGAGACCTGCGCTCAAATCTCCGGGCAGCTCGGCCTGCAAAAATTCCTAAAAGTCGGCAAGGGCATGGTCTCGAATCGTGCCCTGTCGGGTTCTCTGGCGGCGGGTGTTTTGGAGACGATTATTGCCGCGATACATATCGACGGCGGTTTTGAGGCCGCCCGCGATTTTATTTTGAGGATTTACGGCTCGTTGATTGAGCAGTCCGACGCAGAACAGGACCATGGCAACTTCAAGTCGTTGCTCCAGCAGTATTCACAGGAGCAGTTTAATGCTACGCCTTCTTACGTGTTGCTCGACGAAAAGGGGCCCGACCACAACAAATGTTTCGAGTTGGAGGTGACTATTGAGGATCGCCATTTTCCAAGCGCCTGGGGTTCGAACAAAAAGGAAGCCGAGCAAAAAGCCGCCCTCAACGCCCTGGTAGAATTAGAAGTCCTCGAAAAAACCGCCGAAGAACCCGCCGAATAGCCCGCAACTTTCTTCAGAGATATTCCGGTTACCGCCTTCAAGTAGCACGATCCCAAGAGGTGATTACGTCTATGAAATAGCCTGGGAAATTTTGTGCTCTCCATTTATGATATGATTTTTCTGGTTTTTGAATTTTGTTTATTAGTGGCAGAATATCGGTACTCCATATTTTTGATTCTCGGCTCGACAATGGCTTGCTTTTAATGGATGCTATCCGTGCTGGGAACCTGCACCCTAAAAGCTGGATTTCATGTCCGGGCAATTCGTTGCTCTTCAGGACACGCTGTAGTTCACCTAATGTTTTCTGCCCAAAACCAAGAATAATATCAGGCTGGAGTATTCGGATTTCAACGTCCACATATGCGGAGCCGCATTCCCTCCACCAAATGTTAGGAATACTTGAACTTGAGGCGTCCTGGGTCGTGCTGAACTTTACAAAATTTGTAATCGCCGCTACATCGTCTATTGTATGTGGGAGATAACCGCCGTGAGTTTCAATCCAGCGGCGAATAGCCAGCAGAGCTACCAGTGGAATGAAGCCTTCCGCGTACGGCCTGATTGGAATAGCTCGGCCTTTCCGGTCAGCACGATTTAACCTATCTTGGGCAACTTCGATATCAGTTGCCCAGGAGTTTACCCAATCTTGTGTCCATCGGGTATGCCGCGACAAATTTTGGTTGATTGCATAGCAAAGAATCCTCGGCCTGTACTCAAAATATTTTGGCCCTATGTAAGGTATGTATGCTGGTAGGTAAACCTTCTGATCATCGAAACTTGCACAAACCGAAAGTTCATACTGCGATATGAAAGGTTTTTCTCGAACATTTTCGAGAAGCTTCTTGTGTGCACTTCGCCATTCTGGACTCATCTGCATTGAGAAACCGTGGTTTTTAACTGGCATGGCATGAAAAAATATCGCTTCTTACCCGAGAGTTAGTCAGAGGACAGATCAGCCGTGTTTCCTCTGACATGGTACCGCAAGCATTAACAGTACATCCGGTCTTGCACTTTGGCTTTCTGGAACATTTCGCACACGCAGATATCCCCCCATTATGTATTTCCCGGATGAGTTTGATAATCTCAGAGCCGGACCAGATGTCCTCTAAACGAGAACCATTTTTCTTCAGATTGCCAAGTTTCAATTCCTTGACTCCGCTTGCCGCCGTGCATGGGAAGACATCGCCTTTTGAGTTAATGTGGACTCGGTTAATCCCCGACATGCACTTTTCGTGCCCACTGAGTACGGCCAGATGTGGCATACTCAAACGCGTACAATTTCCGGCCTCTATATGAACCCCCAACTTGCTACCTGCTTCTAGAAGGTCTATTTCAAACTCTTGCATCTCGTCATCAAGTGGCGCGGTCTGACCATATATTGGCCTGGCGCGACCGGATGGGGCTAATGCCATTGCCCGAATCCGTTTGACGCCGATGTCACGCAGCTTTAGTGTCAATTCTTTAAAACCACTACACGTCCCGTGTGTAGGAATATAATAACATGTAAGTGGAAGTCCAGCCTCGGCTATTATGGCCGTCCCGCGAAGAGTCCTCTCAAAAGAACCGTTGACCCTCGTCATGTAGTCATGTGTTTCAGCATCCCCCCCAAGGAAAGTAACGCTTACGGCCTCAAAAAGCGCCAGCACACCATCATGCCGACACATATCTTCAGTAACCAGAGTACCGTTTGTGTGCATATGAATAGGCACTTGAAGTTCGTCTATACAGAATCTGGCAACAGCTTCCAGTTTGGGAACATCGATAAGCGGCTCTCCGCCTGTAAGACCGACTTTTCTCAGCCCGTGTCTCTTCGCCCCGGAAAGAATTTCCTTTATTTCCTCAACGGTTAACTCCTCTGGTAACCTTCCTTTAGCCGCGCGCGCAGAGCAGTGCCGACACGCCAAATTACAGCGATGATTAACTTCTATATCAATATGTTCTAGATAATATTTTTGATCCTTCATCCTTGGTCTTTTTTCCCATCCACCCGCTGCTCTATGTTATCCTTTCACAATCTCCTTTTTCGCTACACTCATACTTCTTGCTCTTAGACTCGCTCAGCGACTTCTTCATAGACTTCTCAAAGTTTTTCATCTTCTCGACTTGTTTGTTTTCCCACTTTCTAAACTTCTTGTCAAATTTTTCTTCTCTCTTTTTCAGTTCCTTTTCTCTCCGCTCGACCTCTGCATGTTGTTTCTTCAATTCCCTTTCCTCTCGCCTACGTCCCTTTTTTAGCTTCGTGAGCCATGTACACGTCAAGAGCAGAATTACGACACCAAATATGCCACCTATTGTTGTCAGCGTGGCATATAAGCCTGGCCAATTTGAAAATTTCTCAAGAAATTCTTTCCCTCCAATCCGCCACAACATCACAAGTATCGTAAGCACCAACGATATAAAACCAAAAAGTGAGAAGACGAGAATTATCACGCGCATTTGGATTTTACTTTCGATCTCCGCCTCTATCTTTGGGATAATCTCGTCTTCAATCCTCTTGACAATGGTATCTGGTATTCTCGCAAACTTGTCAAAAGGTATATTGGTTCAGCGTGAAACGGACATTGTCCACTTACGGTTAATAGAGTACCTTGCCTTCGGCAAGGAGGTTTTCTTAGGCATAAGGGAGTTCTGGCTTACCATCTCGAGAAAGTGTGCTGG
>JBARRE010000492.1:0-3227 GCA_049644065.1 Sedimentisphaerales bacterium
CTTATATATAAAGCAATTAGGATTTTATCTCGTTTGGGCACGTTGTTTGCACTTGATATATATTCGAGTAATTATAATTTAAATTTCATATTCGTATTAAAAGAGGTTAGCTATGAAATTCGACAAATTTACGTTGAAGGCCCAGGAGGCGATAGCCACGGCTCAGCAAATCGCAATGGCGAAATCGCATACCGTGATGTCACCGCTGCACCTGTTGAGCGTTGTGTGCAGCGACAATGCCGGGGTTGCCGTCGAGATACTGAAAAAAATCGGCGCCAATGTCGGGCGAATCAAAGAGATGGTCGAGAGCGAGCTTGGACGCCTGCCGGAAGGCAAAAGCAGCAATCAAATCATGCCGGATCCTGCGCTTGGCCAGATCGTTCTGGATGCCCAGAACCGGGCCGATGCGATGGGGGATGAATACTTGAGCGTCGAGCATCTGTTGATATCGCTTGCTTCGGTGCAGAGTGATGCTAAAGAGATTTTGCAACTAAGCTCAGTTACGCCGGAACAGATAGAGAGCGCCCTGAAAGAAATACGCGGCCCGGAAAAGATAACGGACCAGAATCCGGAGGATAAATACAAGGCACTGGAACGCTACGGGATCGACCTTTTGGAGATGGCCCGCAAGGGAAAGCTCGATCCCGTGATCGGCAGAGACGACGAGATCCGGCGGTGCATGCAGGTCCTCAACCGCCGAAAAAAAAATAATCCGGTGCTTATCGGCGAGCCAGGCGTCGGCAAAACCGCAATTGTCGAAGGCCTCGCCCAGCGGATCGTTACAGGTGATGTCCCTGTGGGTCTGAAGAACAAGAGAGTTGTCGCTTTGGATATGGGGGCGTTGATCGCCGGGACGAAATTCAGGGGCGAGTTCGAGGACCGGTTCAAGGCCGTGCTGAAAGAAGTCATCGCCGCCGAGGGGCAAATCATCCTCTTTATCGATGAGCTGCACACAGTCGTCGGCGCCGGCAAGGCCGAAGGCGCGGTCGATGCGGGCAATCTTTTGAAGCCTTCCCTTGCGCGGGGCGAGCTGCGCTGCATCGGCGCAACGACAATTGACGAGTACCGAAAGTACATAGAGAAAGATGCAGCGCTCGAGAGGCGTTTCCAGCCGATTCTGATTAATCCGCCGAGCGTCGAAGAAACCATCGCCATCCTGCGGGGGCTCAAGGCCCGTTATGATGCGCATCATGGCGTTCGCATTACAGATTCGGCGCTTGTTGCCGCCGCGACTTTGTCGAACCGGTACATCACCGACCGGTGGCTGCCGGACAAGGCGATCGACCTAATCGACGAGTCGGCCTCTAAGTTGCGGATTGAAAATGACTCGCTGCCGGCCGAACTCGACGGTATTCGCAGAAAGATCGTCCAGTATCAGATCGAACGAGAGGCGCTGAAGAAAGAAAACGACGATGCCAGCATGGAAAGGCTGAAGAATACCGAAAAACGTTTGGCTGAACTGCAGGAGCGGGACAAGAAACTCACGGCACAATGGGAAAGTGAAAAGGGTGAGATCGACCAGATTAAAACTCTCAAACAGAGAATTGAAGATGCTCACAATCAATTCGAAGATGCTCAGCGTAAAGGCGACCTGGAAACCGCGGCCCGTCTAAAATACGAGACGATAACAAACTTGAGAAAAGAGCTGGAGGAAAAGGAGGCCCAGCTTTCCAAGTCCGACAAGGCGATCATCCACAACGAGGTCACCGAAGAGCACATCGCCGGCGTTGTTTCGAAGTGGACGTCAATACCCATTGCGAAATTACTAAGCGGAGAGCGCGAGCGCCTGATGAAAATGGAGGATGCGATTCGCCGGCGAGTGGTCGGTCAGAATGAAGCCGTAGAAGCACTTTGTAATGCGGTTCGCAGGAGTCGCTCGGGATTGGGCGATCCGAACCGGCCGATAGGGACATTCTTGTTCCTCGGCCCGACCGGCGTGGGCAAAACCGAACTGTCCAAAGCACTCGCGGATTTTCTGTTTAACGACCCCCACGGGATGGTCCGGGTCGATATGAGTGAATTCATGGAGCCGCATTCTGTCGCGAGGCTGATCGGCTCACCGCCGGGCTATGTTGGTTTCGAAGAAGGCGGGCGTCTGACCGAAGCGGTCCGGCGAAAACCCTATTCCGTAATCTTATTGGACGAGATTGAGAAGGCCCACCCGGATGTCTTTAACGTTATGCTCCAGGTCTTCGACGACGGCCGGTTGACCGATGGAAAAGGCCGGACTGTCGATTTCAAGAACACGGTCATCATAATGACCAGCAACATCGCCAGCCACCAAATCCAGCAGCTTACCGAAGAATCCGGCGCCGACTGGGAGATCGAGGCCCACGTAAAAGATGCGCTGAAGCAGCTCTTTAAGCCGGAGTTCTTGAATCGGATCGATGAAATAATCGTCTTCCACATGCTCGGCAAAGAGGACCTGCGGAAGATTGTCGATATTCAACTGGATTATCTGGCTGAGCGCCTGGATAGCCGCAACATCCAGGTCGAATTCACCGACGGTGCCCGAGAGCAAATCATGGACGAGGGCTACGATCCAGCCTTCGGCGCAAGACCTCTGAAACGCACGATCCAGCAGCAATTGGAGAATCCGCTGGCCGCCGAGCTTTTAGCCGGAAAATTCGCCGACGGTGACAAAATCAAAATCGACGCCGACGCGCGCAAGTTCACCTTCGAGAAAATAGAGACGATGTGAACGGATTCCGCAATAAATATTCTTCACTGGAACAAGTAAATTGTTTATCCTGATGCGAAAGCAAAATTGTTTGACGCAGTGAAGGATATTAAATTATGAACCGCAGAGATTTTCTAAGATCAGCCGGTTTTGCAGCGGCGATGTTCGGGCTGGGCGAGCTCGGGGTAAAAACGTCGGCGCTGGCCGCTGGATTTCCAAAGAATAATATTCGATCCAGGCCGAATTTTCTTTTTATCCTTGCGGATGATTTGGGCTGGTCTCAAGTTGGCTGCTACGGCAGCGATTTTTACGAGACCCCCAATATAGACCGGCTCGCACGTGAAGGGATGCGATTCACCGATGCCTACGCCGCGTGCCCGGTCTGCTCGCCGACCCGGGCCAGTATTATGACCGGCAAATATCCGGCCCGCCTGCATCTGACGGATTTTATTGCGGGCGGCAGCTTTCCATACGAGAAATACGCACAGCCCGAATGGCAGAAATATTTGCCGCTGGAAGAGATAACGATTGCGGAAGTCCTCAAGAC
>JBARRE010000493.1:0-1559 GCA_049644065.1 Sedimentisphaerales bacterium
GGTGCCGTTGGAAACTGAACAAAAATTTCAAAAGAATCCATCTTGGTAACAATGCCGGGCAAATCGCCGAACTTCAGTATCAGCCAGACAAACGCACACATACCCAATATCACAAAAAGGCCCACAACAATATTGTGCCTTCTCTGGGAGGTTTCGTAGTCACTCACAAACTATCTCCTTTGAAATCACCGCGGCCTTCCATAAACAATTCCCTTATGGCACGCAAAGGATAGCCGCTTTTGTTAAGTTTCTGTATAAGTTTAATCTTCTCGATACACTTCTGGTCAAACAACCGTCTGCCGGTCGGCGTAATTTCTGTAGGCTCAAGCAGCCCGACCATAAGATAATATTGCAGAGATTGGCGGGAAATGCCAGCTTTTTTTGCGGCTGCACCTATCGGAGCTAATTTGCTTTTTTCACTCAACGGTTATCCCAGTAAAGCTGAAAAATAACAAAAACATAATTTAGAGAAAGTCCGATGACCAGAATTTATCCGGGATTATACTGATTCGGTTATGATTTGCCCAGAAGTTTCTATACACGAAAAACGACTTTTACACCGACCAATACGACAAACATCTCGAACAGACGGAACAACAGATCGGGCTATCTTGTTTAAAATAGAGTTTGAGAGCGTCTCCATTATCTTATCTGTTCTCAGGATTTACTCGCCGGGCGACGGGGCCGAGGCAGTCCAGTTTTCGGGATCGTTGCCGTAGTCGGCCGGGACTATTCGCGTTAATGCCATTCCGGCGCCGTTTGCTTCTACGGGCCAGAGGTCTATACCACCCGGACAATTCTCCGGATGGGAGCCGTCGCTGTAATTTACTCTGTCGACGCGGATATATTGACGGATGCCTTCTTTATCCACGTCGCCGGGCATGCTCAGCTCCAGGCTTTCCCCGGCATTGCTCAGGTTGCCGTCGTAAGGGCCGAGAATGATGTTGGCAGATACATCCGGATATCGCCATGAAAACGCCGCCGGCTTCTTGACTACCAATAGATATCCCCCGGCAGGAATTGTCACCGGCACATCGGCCGGGAAGATAAAATCGACGCCGTCGGTGAACTTCCAGGGCTCGCCTGTCGCATAGTCATATAGCGCGACCGGCTCGGCGCTGATATTGTGCAGCTCGATGTATTCGTATTGATCGTTGGTGTATGATCCGCCTACCGGCCAGTCGGGATTGTACATTATCTCGCTGATTACGATTGGGCCAACCTTCGGATACGAATTGGCCGAGCCCGGCGTATTCTCTTCCATCGCTACGAAGTTATAATTATCGGTGCTGGATTTATAATACCGCCCGAAGGATACGCCGGTTTGAGAAGCGCCGAAATCTTCTGTGCTCCGATAGCCGGTTAGGATGTCATTTTGTGCTGAGCTTACCTATAACTGGTCGCCGTTCTCGCTGAGGGCGAACGGTTCATCAGCACCCGGATCGTTCACATTGCCGAAGTTCAGGTCCTCGTATAAAACGAGGTAACCATTCGGGCCGATGGTTGTTCCATTGGCAATTTTATGTTTGAAAATGTTTTTTTGGCTATCACTGAGGAAC
>JBARRE010000494.1:0-2047 GCA_049644065.1 Sedimentisphaerales bacterium
AGATAGAGAATGTGCATGCTTGTTATATTACCAGTAAATGCCTTCGTAGCCGTCGGTGTTGCGATCTACGCTCCTGATGTCCGCCAGGTCCAGCACGCGGATTCCGGCGTTGAGCCACTGTCGAACACAATCGGCGTCTATGATCGGTTGGTTTATGATTATCAAATCTGTTTCCGTGAGCTCTTCCAGTGAGTTAACAAGCAGCTTCTCCAGATGGCGAAGCGCCTTTTGAACCTGCTGTTTATTGCTTCCTATCAGCCGTTCCGGCTGGACGACCGGGTCATAAATCTTCAATAGTATTCCCTCGCCGAGCAGTGCTTTGGCGACTTTAACAAAGGGGCTTTCGCGCATATCATCCGTGTCCGGCTTGAAGGCCAGGCCGACCATCCCGACTGTACTTGGCCGATATTCAAGTACTCGCCGGACAAGCTCGTTGATCTGGATATCGTTACTCTGGAGCACGCTTTCCAACATTGGAAGCTGCAGCGATTTGAGCGAGGCGTATCGCAGAATCGCACGAAGGTCCTTGGGCAGACAGGAGCCGCCGAATGCGAAGCCCGGGCGAAGGTATCGCGGGCTGATATTGGACTTCGTGTCGGCGCAGTAAACATCAGCGACCTGGCGGGCGTCCACACCTGCGGACCGGGCGATAGCCGCGACTTCGTTCGCAAATGTAATCTTCAAAGCGTGCAAAAGATTATCGCTGTATTTGATCATTTCGGACTCGTTGAGTCCGAGGCGGAATAACGGAGCATCGTATTTCTCATAAACTTTCAGTAGTAAATCTCCCGCACCGGGATTGGCTTCGCCGATAACGATTTTAGGCGGCTTGTCGAAATCATCGACCGCCGAGCCTTCTCGCAGAAATTCGGGATGATAAACAAGATGGACATCTTTTCCCACCGTCAAGCCGGATTCTCTCTCCAGCAAAGGAATAACAATATCGGCAGTGGTTCCCGGAAGACAGGTGCTTCGAAGCACAATCAGCGGACGGGCCTTCGAATTGCGAAGTTCTCGTGCAATTTGCCCTGTAACATTTTCAACTGCCGAAAGGTTGATTCCGCCGTCCGTTTCGGATGGGGTTCCCACACAAATCCAGGCCATCTGGCAGTTCGTCAGGGCATCGTGAGCTTCGGTTGTTGCTCTAAGACGGCTGTCCTTGTGACCTTCATTGAGCAGTCTGGCTACACCGGGTTCCTGGATGGGCGAGCGTCCCTGTGCGAGGTCGGCAACTTTTGCTGCGACCGGATCCACGCCGACAATCTCATGCCCATCTCGCAACAGACATGCCCCACTGACAACACCCACATAACCCATCCCGAATATACTGATTCTCATTTATTTCTCCATGACCAGGTCCGGGTAAGTCTCTATTCTATAGCTTAGCCCGGCTTTTCCGGCTTTGCAACTTGCTTTGAATTGTTCAGAAGTTCCGTTTATTTGTTTTTTCGTTTCTGTAAGATATAATATAAGTATAGAATAACTAAGGGGTAATACCTTATACTTTTCCCCGATATGGCTAAAGCGTATGAAAAGAAGCTGGCATAACTCAAATATCCGGAGTCCCATAAATGGGATTCTTTTTTTAGTTATTCTATGTTCAATATGTCCGGCGTCGGAGTCGGATGTTCTTCTGCCGGCCCTTAAACCACAGGCAAGCCCCCTGGATCAGGCCAATCGACCTCTGTTGCTCAATAGGCTTGTAGCAGCTTTCGACCGGGAATATGCTGCGCATGTTCGGAAAAACAAGTCCAAAAACCTCTCAGATGACATGGCGGTTTATTACCTTCGCCAGGAGCTTCAGGCCCTGATTGACATGTGGCGGGCTACCGGCAAATCAGACTATCTCGAACAGGCAAATAATCGGGTTGTTAAGGCAATCGCCGACGCAAAGTCGAACCAGCGTCCATTACTCCGGCGCAACCGGCCCAGAGGAACCTGGCCGTGCTTTTTTTTGAAGAAAGTCGAGCAGCAGACCGGAGGTCATAATCAACTCTGCGACTTTCAGGGTGCTGCCGGATTTCTTATGGTTGCAGACGCCCTCAAT
>JBARRE010000495.1:0-6235 GCA_049644065.1 Sedimentisphaerales bacterium
CAAAGCGGATATGCCGCCGGATATTCTCGAATCGCAGGAGTTGGCTGCACTGGTCAGATGCACCTTGAGTGAACTGCCGGGCGATTATCAGACTTTGCTGCTGGCCAAGTATGTCGATAACCAGCCGGCCGGGCAAATCGCCGGACAGATGAATTGCTCGGAAGTAGCAGTCCGGTCGAAGCTGGCTCGAGCAAGAAAAGCCTTCAGGAAGGCTTTTAAAAGGAAAATTCGTTCAATGCCAAAGAAGCGTGAGGTGTCAATATGACGGCACAAAATGATAAACAGATAGAAAAACGAATATCGTCAATTCTGTCCACGGTCGATCAGCGGACAAATAAGCCGGACAAGCAGTTCCTGGATAAGCTGAAAGAACAATCAACAGCCGAATTCTTAGCCTTTTCCAAGGACGGCAATAAACAATCAGAAAAAACAATCCCCATTTCAAAATGGAGAATAATCATGAAAAGTAGAATAACAAAACTCGCCGCCGCGGCGACAATAGTTGTAGCAGTACTTACTTGTATTTATTACTTCGTCGGTTCAATTGACGGCACAACTAAAGTATATGGTATCATCCATGTGCCGAAAGTAGTAAGGCAAGCCGAGACAATCCACATTAAGGGCTGGAGAAGCAGGTTGAAAGTACCCGTCTTGGGTGAAGAGCAAAACAGGCACCACACAGAAGACTGGATTGATCTAAAAAATGGAAAGTATCACACAATGGGATTTGGATTGGTAAGGAATGCAGATACAAAAACGACAAGAGCTATAAAACTGGCCCATGTATTTGACGGTCAATACCGCATGCAGATAAATCACAGCTCTAAGCGTGTGCAATTTTCCAAACTAAGTGAGTTCCAGCGAAGGCTGTCTGTTCGTAAAATGGTAAATCGTTTTCTTGAAGAAATATTTTTGAGTACGGATCAGCTTACAGGCTTCGTGCAGTGCGGTTCCGAACAAATAGACGGTGTGAATTTCGACGTCTGGGAACGAGTGTCGAGTGCTTCTGAGGACTCTGAACAGAAATTTAAATATTTGGTCTCACCTGCTTCAGGGAGCATTCGGAAATTTCAGTATTGGGAAAAAAGTGCAGAGACAAGCGGAGAATGGCAACTGACTTCAGAGAACGAAATCGAGCTTAACCTGACCCCGCCGGAGGGTGTTTTTACGACGGTAGCTCCCGAGGGCTACAGGTTGAATAACACAAAAGAATCGGCCTTCAAGAATAAACTAATCGCTCTCCCGATTCGGCATGGTAGCATCACGGGTGCGATTAATATCATAATCGCTTTACCTAATGATTCGGTGATTATTGGGTGGCACACCAACGACGTTTCACATGCAGAGTTGTTGAGGAACCTTAGTCCCGGAGATGAATTACCCATGGAAGGATGGTTGGAGATAGTATATGGTTTAAGGCGAGCGAACAATCCTGATAATATTACTTACGTGACTCGACATCTCGCCTGTACGGAAAAGGACGGCATACTTTATGAGTGGGACATTTATGTGCCGAACACGCTTATTGCTGCAAAAGGTCGGTCGCGCGAATGCCAAATAACCACACGACTACAATCCGAACATGGCGAAGAAACAGAAGAACCGATTACCATTCTTACCGATGTTGATTTGCTCATTGAACAAGATGAGTTTGACACATTTGTACGAGGAGCGATGGCGGAACTTAGCGACGACGGCAAAGCATCGGAACACGTGACCTACGAGAATGTTCTGCAATTAGCCAAGGAAATTCGTAATTCCCTCAACAAGTAGCAATGCACCGAAGACCTCAACAGACCGAGCTGGGTTGAGTAGCCCCATCTTACGCCTTTTCCTTTTGAGAACCGGCACTCTCAGTGTTTAGTGCTCGCACGAGCCGGATAAACTCGCTGCCGCGCTGCTCGTAGTTATCGAACATGTCGTAGCTTGCGCAGGCGGGACTTAATAAAACGACGTCACCGGATTCGGCGATTTTATTTACTTGCCTGATGGCTTCGGAAAGTGAACTAACAATCTCGGACTGTGTGGCAGCGACCGAGTGTAATGAGGTCGATGGTCCATCCACTTCGCCTTGCTCAGTGGCTGCCACCCCTCGCAATGACAAATTGGCGTTTGTGATGGCTTGAGCGATTTTTGGGGCGGTCTGGCCTATGAGGATGGCGGCCTTGGCTTTTTGGACGATTTTTTCTCCGAGTTTGTCGAAGGGAAGATTCTTATCGTATCCGCCGGCGATGATAATTGTCGGCTTCTCGAAGGCCTCCAGGGCGGTGATTGCACCTTCCGGCGTGGTCGCCTTCGAATCGTTGTACCACGAAACACCGTTTATTGTTTCGACTAATTCGAGCCGGTGCGGCAGGGCTTTGAACGCAGGCAGAGTATTTTTTATATCTTCATCAGTAATATCATAAAGTCCGGCAACTGCCATGGCGGCGGCGAGGTTCGAAAGATTGGCTCGGCCCGGCAACGCAAAACACCTGCCAATTTCCTCGCTCACATCATTGGCGGAGAATTTGATGCAAATCCTGCCGGCATCGTTCTTGTATTTCTCGAACCATTCGGCGGCAATTTTGTCTTCGGCATTAAAAATGGAAACGGCAGGACGGTTATCGCCTGGTATTTGAAACTTGAAGATGTTCTCTTTCGCGGCACAATAATTTTCAAATGTTCCGTGCCGGTCGAGATGGTTCGGCGTGAGATTCGTCAGCAGCGCTATATCTGGTGCCTTTTGAATTTCAGCCAATTGTTCGAGCTGGAAACTCGACAGCTCCAATACGACCAAATCGTCGGGATTGATTGTTTCTATCGTCGTCAGTAATGGCTGGTTGCCGATGTTGCCGCTCAGCCAGACTTTTTCGTATTGCGTATCGCGTAGTGCGTATTGCGTGGCTTGAGATTGCTTCGCTTCGCTCGCAATGACACTGTCGGATCTCGTGTTCTTGAGAAGGTGGGCAGTCAGGGCGGTTGTTGTGCTCTTGCCGTTGGCGCCGGTGATGCCGATTGTCTTTGCCGGGCATAGTTCGAAGAAGATGTTTATCTGGGACGTAACAAATCTGTTTGCTTCGCGGGCGATTTGGAGAAACTTATTATCGCCGGGCACAGCGGGATTGGCGATAACAATGTCGGCTTGTTCAAAGTCCGCCGGGTCGTGCGAGCCGAGATGAAATTCGATGCCTTCAAGGTCCCTGAGCCGGCTCAACGAATCGCTTAGCTGCTCGGCCGAGGCCAAATCCGTTACGATTACTTTCGCACCGGCGCCGTGGGTAAACCTGGCAACATCGATCCCGCCGCCAAAGCGGCCCAGGCCCATTACCAAAACAGTCTTACCGGCAAAAACTCTCTGTTCATGATTTCGCATTAAACATTCCATTGTTCTCTACTCTCTCTGCAGCGGAGTTGGCCGTATGCTTGTGCATAAAAACAGGATTTGCATTTCCGAGATTTGGTGCTAATCTCTCCTGCTAAGCATAGTTTTGACTTGCTCATACAATTCAGGCAAATCATTTATTATCACATCCCAGACGACGGGGTCTTCAACGATATCATAACCGTGGATCAAAATATTGCGGAAAGAAATAACACGTCTGTGATGGCTGATTTGATTCGCTACTTCAGGTGCGATCTTTGTCAATCGATTCAAAGCCTCACCAATAATCTCGAACTGCCTTTCAACGCCGCTACGTAAAAGGTCATTACAAGTATAATCGCTTAGTGCCTTGTCTTTGGTAAATTCCAGGATGCGTTCGCAAGCGAGTCGGACGTCTTCCAGCAGTTTCTTTGACTCAAGCTGCATAGAGCACCTCCCGGTTTTTACTAATGGATTCGATAAAATAACGATTCTTGACGGCTCGCGGCATGACCAGATCTATGTGCCTGCGGAAAAGTGTTTCCAAGGCGTCAAGTAAACCGAAATAAGCATCGGCGTATTCGCCCGGTTGTAACGTAAGAAACTCAACAAGAAAATCCAAATCACTCTTCTCGGCGTCGAAATTCCTGCCGGTTGAAGCCGAGCCAAAGACTTCAAGACGCCGAACTCGAAACTTCACACATAGTTCATTCAGGGCATTACGGTTTTTCTCGACCAAACTGACCATACTATTTCACTCAATAATATTACTCTACTAAAAGTAATATAGATATCCTGTTCGAAAACAGCAAGGAAAATACATGTTTAGTCATTGGATTCATTCGGCCTGGTGCCCTGGTATAGGCAGGCTACGCCGAAAGTCAGCGGCGCTGCACAGACGTTTGAGAAGCCGGCCTTTTGCATCAGGTTGCAGAAATTATCCGACCGGTGGAAGCTTTCAATACTTTTATCGAGGTAGCGATAGGCATGATTGTCGCCGGAGAGCAGGCGTCCGAGCAGCGGCACAAAAAACCGCAGGTATAACAGGTAACAACCTCTGAGGATTCGGTTGGCCGGCATGGAAAACTCCAGAATCATCGCCGTGCCGCCCTGTTTTAGGAGGCGGTGAATTTCGGTTAGAGTTTTGAATGCATCCGGAGTATTTCTGATTCCAAAGCCCATAGTAACGACATCAAAGGATTCGTTGCCAAGCCCGCTGGTAGCCACATCGGCGCGAACCAGGCTGACGCGGTCGGTGAGCTTGTGGCGAGCGATTTTCCTGCGGCAGAGAGCCAGCATATTTTCGGAAATGTCCAGACCGACGGCCTCGGTAATGTTGGAGTTTCTGCGAAGCAGCGAAATCAACACGTCGCCTGTGCCGGTCGCAAGATCGAGGACTCGCAGTTTTTCGTTCTTAACGACGGCGTCGGTGAGCCTGCGGCGCCAAAAGAAATCCAGCCCGAATGAAAAAAGGTGGTTGAGAATATCATAGGCCGGCGCGATATGGTCGAACATTTGACCGACCGGGTTTGAATTCATACTGCTTGACGTTCCTGTGACGGATTCCACATCGGTCATATCAACCTGGTGAATGCAGGATTGCGATAATTTATCTGAGGCTGCGGTCATGGTTAACAGAATGATCGCAGCCGCTTTAGAGTTTTGTCTGCATTGAGGTTGCCAGATCAACTTTTGCGTCGATAACGGCCTGCTCGATACATCTTTTCCAGTCGTCTCCGAACTGGTCTTTGTATTTAGGCTTTTCATAGGCATAGATAATCGAGCGAGAGGCGTTAATTAACGCTCCGGTTCCGTCGGGTTTGCAGAATCTCACACAGTCGGCGGCCGAAGCGCCCTGCGAGCCATAGCCCGGCACGAGAAACCATATCTTGTCGTATTTCTGCCGCAAAGCGCTGGTGACATCCGGCGCGGTTCCGCCCACGACCATTCCCACGTTGCTGTAGCCGTCCTTGCCGATTCTATCGTCTTGATTGGCGATTTCGCCGATGATATCAGCGAGCTTTTCGTACATTCTTTGGCCGTCAGCGTCTGCGAAATCCTGGATGGCTGCCGCGGATGGATTGCTTGTCCGCACCAGCACAAAGACACCTTTGCCCTGTTTGGCCGCCATATCCGCAAAAGGCTTGATGCCGTCGGCCCCTGTGTAGCCGTTGATCGTAATGGCGTCCGGTGCCAGCGTATCTTCGAGTCCGGCCAGTTCCGGATTTTCCAGATGAGCGGCGGCGTAAAGTTCCGCCGTGTGCCCGATATCGCCTCGCTTGACATCGCCGATAATCTCGATGCCCAAATCGTCAGCTTCGGTAATCAGGTTGTAGTAAGTTTCCATACCTTCCCAGAGATATCTCTCGAAAAAGGCGATATTTATTTTAACTGCAGGCACCATCGGCGCGACAATCCGCATCGTCTGCGTGCAAAAATCGAAGATTGCATCGACCGCGGCGGCGGCATCAAATTCGTCGTTCATCTGGCGGTGGCTTCTGATCGCCTCCGGAAGCCTTGTATAAACGGGATCCAGACCAACGATTAAAGACGTTTTCTTAGTTCTCACTGCCTCACAGAGGCGGTCAGCAAAATGACTTGCCATTATTGAGCCCTCATATTTGAAAAAATCTATTGACTTAACGTTGCAGCTACTATAATCACAGAAATGATTCCGAGCAAGAGAGAAATACGAAATATGGAAACAGATCCGAAAATTCATAAGAAATCAAGACGGAAAAAACTGGTCATCTGGCTTCTAATTGACTTAACGGTAGCTGTCATTGTTCTTGTTTTGCTACTCTACAGGCCCGGGCGGTATGATCCGGCAGATTTTGATTCCTACGGCTATGAGCAGGGACAGGTAAGTCCGTATTTAACTCACGAATTATC
>JBARRE010000496.1:0-13392 GCA_049644065.1 Sedimentisphaerales bacterium
TTTATATACCGAGCTGGGTATACGGAGAAGTAGATCTCTCGGTTAACAGCTCGTCGGTTTTCAAGAGTAAGAATAGTAGCCTTAAATCTGATCTGAGTAAAATATGGCGAAGCAAACTTCATTATGAAATAACAAATGAACTATCTGATCTTCACAACTTCTATTACAACATGTATCTACCTTACCTTACTAAAGTCCACGGTAATAAAACTGAGATTTTGAGCTATGATTATGTGAAGAGACAATTTAGTCGGCGTGGTCTGTTCAATGATTTATTTATAATCAAAAAAGAAGAAGAATGTATAGCAGGATCTTTGCTTAGTCACAGGAAAAATAGAGCAAAATTATGTCTTCTTGGTATCAAAGATGGAAATTTAGATTATGTCAAAGATGGTGCCATAGGAGCTTTGTTCTATTTTCCGGTTTGCTATTTGGCAGCAAGTGGTTGTACGAAGATTGATTTTGGAGCGTCACGACCCTTTTTAAAAGATGGTGTACTGCGATATAAGAAGAAATGGAATCCAAAAATATCTAACCAAAAGAAAATTGGCTTTTTATTTAGAATAGTATCAAAGACAAATGGAGTGAAAGGATTCTTTCTGAATAATCCTTTCATCTACAAAGATAAAGCAGGATTTAACGGCGCCATATTTGTGGCAAGCGATCAATCTCTTTCCAAAAATGATTTTGTAAGGATTTACAAAGATTATTATCTGAATGGTCTATCCAAATTAGTAATTTATCAATTTGGTCGAACTGATGGGGAAATAAAAGACATTGATCTTCCGGAGTTTTCCAGCAGAATAACAGTCCGTTCGGCAGAAAGCATATTTTGTAATGTGTGAGAAGTGGTGCCTAAGAATTTTTTTTTGAATTGGCACACGATCTGTAGAAATATTTCATTTTGTAGCATGATTTAAATAAATAATTACTCCCCTTTTAGTACGTAATGAGATGATTACTATTCATACCATGTGTAACGATTGTATGGATTATAACGGTTAATAGGATGTCACTTTAAGATCAAGAATAAAACCGGCACCGTTAGGCGGTTCGGTTCTTTTGCGAAGTTCAGCCGGGACCCGCCTTTTCCTCAACGACGCCGGTTTGGGAGGGTCGGTCGTTCAGACCCTCCCATTTTACCTTTATCGGGTGCCAATGGTCGATAACTTGATACTTAGACATTGAGTATCCTGTTCTTCTTTGGGTCAGTTATGTGCTTATTTCTTTGCCATTTTATCTGCATCATCTGAATATTTTTGGTTTCTAATTATACGAGTTGGTTAATGAATGAATTAGAAAAACAGGTTTCGATGGGGAAATTGGTCCAAAATGAATGATATTTTTTAAAAAAAATATTCTTAAAAATTTAGTGACCCAGGTGGTTTTTTCGGACGTATAGACAAATAATAAAGAAAAAACTTTTTTCCCGGTTTTTTATTGACAACTTGTTCTTAATCATGTAAGCTATTTGTATTAAATATGAGAAAGGTGTTTGAAAGGATTCGGTTTTTTTATCTGGAGTTTTATGAAGGAGAAGAATCTTTTTGCGCTTTTAAATCACCAAGAAAGAAAGGGAGGAATGCCTATGGATTTCCCTTAAAAGTAACCAAAAGGGATTGAACTGTTATCAAGGGATTGAGTATTAAAAGTAGTGTGCTGCGTTGTGTCTGCAGCAAAAAAGTTAAATTGAATTAAAGGAGAGAACAATGAAAAAGATAGTAATGATAGGTTTTTTAATGGCATTTTTGGCTTTGCCTGCAATCGTCATGGCTCATACAGAAGCTGACCCACTTGTAGCACATCTAATTGCTGGTAATCCGAAGAACGGGGCGAACGTTGTCGGGACAGTAGAAGTCTGGAACGACGGATCTTTCCTCAATGTGACATATCTAATGAGTGATCCGTGGCCTTTGGTTGAGGCTCACTTAGCTGTTTCTCTATTGGATCCGACGGTCAAACCCTATATACAGCCTGGTGCCATTCCGATGACGAAAAAGGGTAACCCAATTCCGGGCCTGTTTCCATACAATCCTGTCGAAGGTATTACATACCAAATCCCAAACACTTGGGCTGTGGATGACGTACTTTTCATCGGGGCCCATGGAGTTGCTGGACTTTGTGACTTGGATGATTTGGAACTTGCTCTACCGACTAGCTTAGATGCATACGTCGAACATCCCGGTGGGAATAGTTATTTCGATATCACAATCACCAATGGCGGCATACTTAATGGGCTGCACGAAGGCTGGTGTGCCGATGCAGATGAACCGACCACTCTCAATGTAATTATTCCCGCTGGAGCATATTCAACCTATGATTCACTCCTGCCCGGTGGAATAGTTAACATACCAGCTAACCTCGATAACGTGAACTGGCTCCTCAACCACTTGCAGGATTACCTTGGCGAGACTTCCCCCTCAGGTGGTACCTACAACGTTGGCGATGTGCAGTTGGCTCTTTGGTACCTGTGCGATGGCTACTTGCCGCCTGCTCAGTACGATCCTTGGGGTACTGATGAATGGGGAGGTAGCTCAGATGCCCGCGCTCTGGAACTCGAAGCTCTGGCACTCGCCCTGGGTGAAGGCTTTGAGCCTGACTGCGGCGACGTAGTCGGAATCATCGTAGTCCCCGAAGATCCGGAAGAACAGATCCTCTTGATAACGGTGCAACTCCATGAGGAAACTGTTTGGGCTGCAGAAGATGTACTAGGGCTTGGTTTGGATTTCGATGGAAATAATTGGGCACTGCATTTCACCTATGTAGTGCAATAGACCACGATTAAAAATGGTAAACTTTATAGGGCTGCGAGCCATTGTGTTCGCAGCCCTGTAGTTATGTTAATAAGATAGATTCCTCAAAAGACTTGACAAATATCTCTCAAAATCAATATTGAGTTTGTTTGCTGGTAAATACTTTACCGTACTTATGATTGGAGTAGTGCTTTCCGGCTCGCCCGGACCCAAATTTCAACCTTTGTGCAAGCCTTTTTTCTCTCCGAACGACCTCAAAGCCTGATTTTTCCAGTCAATCTTTGCGCTTATTGGATGAAGTTAAGAAGCCAATCTGTTTGAAAAATCTGAAAATTATTTAAAAATTCACTTGGCAGATATCTTTTTGTGTCGTATAATATATAACTAACAACTGGTTGGTGTATAGTATAATGGATTTAGAATGGAGAAATCATAGAAGTACAAAGGTAAAAGGCTTTGTCATTGATTATTTACTATTGACGATTGACTATTATATTCTGCGTTAAACCGAAATCCTAAACGACGGCATTTAACAGAACACAATTTGAAAAAACAAAGCCAATTTGCGGTGGGGCGAAAATGGCGCAAAGTCTTATAAGAAAGGTGATTATGAAGAATTTCATGCTTTGAGACGGCGAAAAAACAAAGCCAATTCAAAGCCAATTCGTCAGGAACAAATTGCCGGACAGGTTTATTAGCGTTCAGCGGAAAGCGTCAAGATGAGCAAAGTGGTATTTGAAAAAACAAAGCCAATTTTCGAAAGGTCAAAATAATGTAAAGTCAATAATAGCAATGGTATATGGAGATTTAAACGGGCCGGGCCGGCGAGAAAACAAACCCAATCAAAGCCAATTTTACGTTCCCGCACGGACCAAAGAGCAGGAAAAATCGTTCGGAGCACCTGCTCATTAGCCGGATGAGGCTCATTTTGATCAGAAAAAGCTTGACTTTTTACTCGTGGAGTGGTAAAATAGTTGTAATTGAAAGGGTGGGGTGCATAATATTGTCATATCCGGCGTAATTTATTAAATTTAGCTTGGAGAGGCACAATAAGATTATGAAGGTCCAGAGGTAGGGAAATGCTCAGATCGCTTCGCATTTTTTGTGAGCTAAGAAGCAACGTTCACAAGGACCGGCTTGTGCTGAAAGCTTTGCAGCTAAAAAAGCTCAGGAAACTTCTGGTCCACGCATACAACAATACCGACTATTACCGGAGATTGTTTGACGAGCACGACTTTGATCCGAATCACGTGGAGAGTACTGATGACTTAAGAAAAGTTCCGATCCTGGAAAAAAGTGATGTTCAGAAGAATTTCGACTCAATAATATCAAAGAAGGCTGACAAACAAAAACTGAACATACACGCCACATCCGGCTCCACGGGGGTGCCTTTGAAAATCTTCTGCGATAAGATTGCGGAATCTTACAATAGAGCTCTAAGATATCGATCTTATGCGGAGAACGGACTTCGCGCCGGAGATATTGTTGTAGAAATCACTTCTCCTAAAAATGTGAATTATCGCAAACTGCCGATCCAGAAACTTGGTTTTTTCAGAAGGCACAAGCTATCAATCCTTGACGATCAGACAGAACTGTTTAGGCGAATGAATAAGATTAAGCCGGATGTTATTGAGTGTTATCCTTCTGTCTTGAATCTCATCACGCAGACTTGCAAAAAGGAGAATCTTAGATTCAAACCCAAAGTGATATTCACAATTGCAGAGTTGCTTCTGCCGGCCTGGAGGAGAAATATTGTCAGGTTTTTTGACTGTGACGTCAGAGATGTGTATGGATCTGTGGAATTCCACAGACTGGCCTGGGAGTGCGAGAAACATGAGGGCTACCATCTTGATACGGATGTCCATGTGATTGAATTCCTTGATGGCCAAAACAATCCCGTCGAAGCGGGAGATGGATACATTGTTGTTACCGGACTCTACAATTATGCATTTCCACTGATTAGGTACAAAATTGGTGAGATTGCCAAATTGAAAGAGGATAAATGCAGTTGCGGCAGATCATTGCCGTTGATTGATTCAATACAGGGCAGAGAAGACGATTATATCAAGCTCCCCAGCGGAAAGACAATTTCACCCAGAAGGATCAACCTCCTGGATTCTGTAGAAGGGATCAAGGAATACGTTACAGTCCAGGTCAGAAGGGATTTGATAAAGGTGCAGGCCGTGAAAAGCCAGGGCTTTAGAGAGGACATAATCGATTCTATTAAAAGCCGGATACGGGAGGGTTGTCTGGGGGAACCAATAGAAGTCCGTGTGGAATTGGTTGGGAAAATTAGAAGAAACGCGGGGAAAATCAGAACAGTCATTTCTTTGGTCAAATGAGGTTGGAATGGATTGCGGAATAAGCGGCCGGCCAACCTTGGCTCCCAGTATCGTCAATATAATCACCTGGCATGTTCCACTGTCCAGACAGCACAAAGAATTCGTACCCACTTCAATCGCTAAATCAATTCTCTCTTGCAAACTCAGCTATAATCTCTAATATATCGCTATGCAGAAGTTTCTTAACAGGATAATTTGCGGCGATTGTATAGAGGTTTTGGGCAAGGTCGATGAACCTTTTGCGGATCTGATCTTTGCCGATCCGCCCTTCAATATCGGCTATAAGTACGACAAATACTACGACAAGGTCAAAAAGAAAAACTACATCGCCTGGACCAAAGATTGGATGAGCGTCTGCAAGAAGGTCCTAAAGCCGCACGGCTCATTCTACATCGCGATAGGCGACGATTATGCCGCGAACGTCAAGGTCCTCGCCGATGAGCTTGGCCTGGTTATGCGAAACTGGATAATATGGCATTATACCTTCGGCCAGCAGACAAAAACCAAATTCGCACGGGCACACACACATATCTTTTACTTTGTTAGCGACGAGGCCAATTTCATTTTTAACGACTATGCGGTCCGCGTTCCTTCGGACAGGCAGCTCATTTATAACGACAGGCGAGCCAATCCCGCGGGCAAGATGCCTGATGACGTCTGGAACGGATATTCGCGGGTCTGCGGAACGTTTAAGGAACGTGCCGGCTGGCACCCCTGCCAGATGCCGGAGAGCCTGCTAAAGAGAATCATCGCGGCAAGCTCCAGTCCGGGCCACTGCGTGCTCGATCCTTTCAGCGGCTCGGGAACAACAGCAGCGGCGGCATGTCAATTGGGAAGAATGTATATAGGCGTAGAAATCTCTAAAAAGTACGTCGAAAACTCAAACAAACGCCTGGCCCAATTGAAAAAACAACGTTCCGGCGACGTTTTTCTAAAGCACTCTAACGAGACTACAGTATCACATGTTTGTCATTCTGAGCGAAGCGAAGAATCTCTTTTTGGGGGCCTAATAGAGACCCTTCGCTCCACTCAGGGTGACACTGGAGAGGTTTTGTCAGAGCGCCTAAATGTTACTGAACTGGATGAAATCAAGCGGCTTTCGGTTGACATCAAAAGAACGCCAAAAGACATCGTCGCTGACAAGAACCTGCTGGAGCTTTTCACAAATCAATTTGCGGTGCGAATGAACAACAAAAAGAAATACAGCGAAAAGGTCGTCGCGATGGCTTTAGGGGATTTGCCCGGTTGAAAAATATACGAATGAAAAAAAATCTGCTTGTCGCCCTGCCGTTTATCGGCACTGCTGTGATGCTGACGGTGATTCAGGCGCCGACAGGCCTGGCGCCGCTGGCCTGGGTATCGTTCGTGCCTTTTATTATTGCCTGCTCGCCGAAGACCAGGCCTCGGCGATTAATTCTTTTCGGCTACGTCGTATCACTGTGTTACTGGCTGGGCAATTTGTACTGGGTAGCCCCGGTGACGATTGTCGGCTGGCTTTTGTTCTGCCTGTACACGGCGCTGCTGTGGCCTGTGCTGGCGCTGTGCCTGCGTTATTGCCGGACGAAGAAGGTGCCGCTGTTTTTGGCGGCGGCTATATTAATCGTTGGCATCGAACGGATGCAGGGCTTCTTTTTGGGCGGTTTTTTCTGGCGGTTTCTGGCTCACAGCCAGTACCGGAACGTCACGCTGATTCAAATCGCCGACATTTTCGGCGCCGGCGGCGTTTCGTTCCTGATAGCGATGGTCAACGGGCTGCTGGCTGAGCTGATCGTGACCGTTCGCCAAAAGAAGAGTTTGACACTGGTCCAGTTCGCCGGCACGGCAATAGTTTGTGCGGCGGTGGTTGGCGCCTTTGCCTATGGGTGGTGGAGGATCGACCAGGAGCAGGAATGTGTAACAGAGGGGCCGCTGGCAGCGTCGCTTCAATCGAATGTCCCTCAGTCGGTTAAGAGGACATTTGAGTCAGGCGACGATTTATTCACAAGCCTGATGGAGCAGAGCAAGACCGCCGCTCAGGCCGGAGCCGAGCTGATAGTCTGGCCCGAGACAATGGTGCAGGCAACGTTAAATCCTGAAGTGTTAGGGCTTTTGGAGTCTTCTCACTCATGGAACGTTTTTGATAATGCGCTTCGGGAACATGCGAAAGATACTGCTTTTGTGCTCGTGGGTGCGTACGGAGGCACTCCCAAAATAGAGGACAATTTCGAAATCCGCATGGTACAAAAATTCAATTCGGCTTTTATGTACAAGAGAAACGGTGACAAAGCGAAGGGTGTCTACAACAAAATCCACTTGGTGCCGTTCGGGGAAGTTTTGCCGTTAAGGAAGTCTCTGTCTTGGTTTTATGAGCTGCTGATGAAGATAAAGTTCATCCCTTACAATTTCGATTATTCGCTCGATTACGGCAGCGAATACACGATTTTCGAGATGACCGGCTCAGAAAGCAATCAAGCTCAGGTGTACAAATTCGGCGTGATGATTTGTTATGAGGATACCGTGCCGGAGATCGGACGAAGATTTGCTTTGGACGAGCAGGGGGGCAAGAGGCTCGACTGGCTGGTCAATATCAGCAATGACGGCTGGTTCGTTCGATTCGAGGACGAAGAAGTGGTACCGAGCGCGGAACTTGTCCAGCATGCGGCGGTTTGTGCGTTCCGAGCCGTCGAGAACCGGCTTTCCATCCTGCGAAGCGTCAATACCGGCATTAGCTGTCTGATCGATAGCGCCGGACGCATAAGAAACGGTTTTATAGCGGGTGATTTACCCGTAGGGGCGAGAGACCGGACGGGCATGGCGGGATGGTTCGTCGAAAGAATACCCATCGATAACAGGGCAACTATTTTCAGCAAATATGGCGAATGGCTGGATTTTTGTTGTGAAGTCTGTGTTATTTTACTCATAATAGTATTGCTTTCAGGAAGATTTTTCAGAGCAAAAAAACTTATTAATCAGGGACGGCCAAATGGCAAGCAAATCCAAAAAAGATAAAACGCAAAAGCACAAAAAAATAGTTGCTTCCATCGCTTATGCCTTGCTTTTCGCTTGCCTGGCTGTATTTGTCTTCGGATGCGAAGACTCCTCACAATCAATGTTGGGAGATTACTACATTACTAACATAGCTTCCCCGCAGGCGGAAGCCTATCGGATTATACAAAATGCTCTGGCCGATACCAATCCGGTGGCCAGAGTTAATGCTATCGAAGTAATCGCCACCACCGGACAAATTAAATTGATGCCTCAAGTACAGAGGCTTCTTCAGGATGAATTTACACCTGTTCGATTTGCAGCGGCTTTGGCCGTAGGCGATATGCAATACTCTCCAGCGAAAAACTCGGTTAGCCCATTGTTAAAGGATAAAGATGTAAATGTAATCGTTGCAGCCTCTTATGCGATGGGGAAGCTTGGCTATACCGAGTATTTCGAAGTTGTTCGTAAAGCGCTAAACAACAACGATCAGACGGTTAGAGCGAACGCTGCTTTTCTGCTCGGTAAAACGGGGGACAAAGGCTCATTGAATTTACTCAAATCTGCACAGGAAGATAAAAATACCAATGATAAGGTCAGGTTTCAGATATTAGAGGCCAGAGCCAGACTCGGTGACGATGAGGTATTACAAAAGTTATGGGCAATAGTTTACAGTGCTTTTGCAGATGACAGAATTATGGGTATTAGAGCAATGGGGCTTCTTGGCACTTCAAAGGCCAGAGATATCCTGGTTACCAAGTTAGATGATAATATATTGGAAGTCCGCCTGGCAGCCGCCGGGCAACTTGGTAAGCTTCGGGACAGAATCGGTGAGACGGAAGTACTCGATGTTTTCGAAAAAAATCTCACTGCCGGCCTGGATACCGAGGCAATTGAACGGGCAAATGTGCTTACTGCGCTGGCAATCGGTGAAATATGCACGCCGGCCCTGGAAAAATTTCTGCCCCAGCTACTGAAAAATGAGTCGAAATATGTACGTATTGCAGCCGCAAAGGCCGTTTTTCAGTGTAAAATGAACTAATTAGCACCTGAAAGTCGTTTGTTATCAGACGTGGTATCGTGGATTTTTCGCCGTGCATTTTAATTTAGGCTATTTACCAAAAATAACTTGACCTTTCCGAGCTTTAAGCGTACAATTATACTATACACATAATATCAGGGCTTGGGTTCCAATTTAGCAACCCGGCGTGTGTTGAGCCAGTTTTAGGCTTGAAACTATTGGTGAGGGGTGGAATGGAGCCTCCCCTAATGTCCTTTTATATGTTTGGGGCGCCCTGTGATAAGTTAAGGGGTGTGTTGAAAAGAAAAACAAATTTACTGAAAGGAGCTTGTTTTGAGTACTCTTACAAAGGTCTTAATAGTTCTGTTGACAATAGCCTCAATCTTCCTCTGTGGTATAGTGGTAACTTATGTTGCAAACGCCGTCGATTACAAGCAGAAATACGATAATCAGTTAAGCGGCTATCAGGCTGCAAAGGAGAACGAGGACAATGCAAAAACACAACTGAACAATACAATTGAGGAAAAGGACAGGGACACTGAAAAGTTGGGAGAACAGATTGCTTCGCTCGAAGATCAAATTAACAAGCTCAAGAGCGATCTCGCGACTGCTGGAAGAGAAAGAGATGATGCAAATCGGAAAGTCAATAGCTGGGCGGCAATAGTAATGGATTTCTCCAAAACTATCGAAAATAACGAGAAATTGGTAAAAGATGCCCTCACTGAGCGGGATTTGAAGGAAGCTGAATTGATCAAGCAGGGGAAAGAGCTCAAAGACACCACTGCGGCTCTCATGGAGAATATGGCGATAGTAAAGCAGTTACAGGAAGGATCTAAGCGCCTGCTCGAAGAAAAAACCGAGCTGCAAAACAAGCTGGACCAGTACTTGCGACAATATGGCAAAGCAATCGCCGAACCGATGCCGGTTACAACGCGACCCACTAAAGATATCGATTTGAATGGGTCGATAACCGAAGTTGATTTGAAAAATCTTCTTGCCGAGATATCCATTGGTACGGCGGATGGTGTCAAGGAAGGTATGAGATTTCATCTGACTCGTGGCGATAACTTTATTTGTGATATTGTGATTTTGGACGTTTGGCCTGAGAAGGCAGTTGGCTGGATCGAGCTTCTACAGGACCAACCGCAGAATCAGCCGAAAATCAACGATACAGTCAGTACTAATTTGTAGAAAACGCAATTTTGATTAATTGTGTTGCTTTGCGAGGTTGATATATGAGTCCCGTTGTACAGAGTCGTGGTAAAAAAATAACGGCAGCCGATAATCTTTATACGGTCATTCTTGCTGTGGCATTTTGTGTAGTTCTTGCTACGGCAGTGTTTGTCGCCTATCAATGTTACACACAATACGACACAATTTTTAAAATACAGTAGCCGAATCGCTATTGACAATAACTCTCGGCAGTTATATAACAAGATAGCGAAGCAGGAATTTTAAGCTCTCCAAAAGTTTAAATTGATATCTCAGAAAGGAGTCGAAAGTGCTACTGGACACAATCTTAGGTTGGTTCAGCATGGATATGGGTATCGACCTGGGTACCTGTACGACCCTTGTTTGTGTCCGCGACAAAGGTATCGTCCTCAATGAACCCTCCGTCGTTGCTGTCCGCAAAGGAACCAATGTCGTCCTGAATAACGGCGAAGCTGTCGGGTTGGTTGCTAAAGAAATGTTAGGCAAAACACCGGGCTCGATCAGCGCCATCAGGCCTCTCAAGGACGGCGTAATCAGCGACTTCGAAATCACCGAAGCAATGTTGAGCTATTTCATCCGGAAAGTCCACGGCCGGGGCGGACTTGTCAGGCCGCGAGTGGTCATCGCCGTGCCGAGCGGAATTACCGCCGTCGAACGCAGGGCGGTAATCGACAGTGCCGAACGGGCCGGTGCTCGCAGGGTCTATTTGGTCGATGAACCGATGGCCGCGGGAATCGGTGCCGGACTACCCATAACAGACCCTACCGCTTCGATGATTGTCGATATCGGCGGAGGGACCACCGAGGTGGCCATCATGAGTCTGGCTGACATTGCCACTTCCGAGTCAATCCGCATCGGTGGTGACGATATGGATGAAGCGGTAATCAATCATCTCAAGAAGACTTATAACCTGCTCATAGGCGAGGCAAGAGCTGAGAAAGTCAAGATACAGATCGGCTCTGCCGCTCCGCTGGAAGAGGAATTAACGATGGAGATAGCCGGTAGAGATACTATCTCCGGCCTGCCGAGAAAAATTGTCATAACGAGTGAGGAAATCCGTGAAGCCCTTCGCGATCCCATCGCCTCGATTATTGACACAGTTACGGCAACACTGGAAAAGGCCGAGCCCGAATTGGCCGCGGACTTAATCGACAACGGCATACATATCTGCGGCGGCGGGTCACTGCTGCGGGGAATGGACACCGTTCTGGCCAATGCGACCGGCCTGAAAGTCCAGATCGTCGATGACCCGTTGAGCAGCGTTGCTCGGGGTACCAGCGTTTATCTGGAAAACCTGGAGTTGTGGAAGGACACAATGGACCATAACGAATACGGGTGGGAATGATTCATTGTGGGCAGCGCCGAATACGGATTTCGTAAAAAACTGACAGCATAGGATTATGGCAAGGAAGCGAACGAAAGTCTCCAGACGAATGTTATTTACCTGGTTTATGCTGACCGGGTTTATCTTTCTTTTTGCCCCGCAAAATTTCACGAGTAAATTCCAGCTTGCTTTCGTGCACGTTTTTCGCTGGCCTTTAACTATCGGCGGTAACCTGGTAATGACGGCACAGACACAACAACCGCTTGCAGGTGCGGCCAGCCGCAGCGATACCCAGTATCTCAATTATATTGCCAACCTCGAAGAAACGTTGGCCCAGGAACGTAAGAGGTTCAAAAAGCTGTCTGGACTATATAATACATATAATACGCATGTCTGGGAAGGCACGGATTTTGCATTAGCCGACGTCATCACAAAAGCTGTCGAAGGATCCGGCAACGAGCTGACGATTGCCTGCCGCAAAACCACCGGCCTGGCCAAAGGCCAGTTTGTCCTGGGTGACGAATGTATCATCGGAACGATATCCGATGTCTTTCCGCAAATATCCAAGGCCACAGTCAAGTTGGTCACCGATCCTATGTCGAAAATACCTGTAAAGATAGCGGAATTTAAGAACATAATGAAAGGCACCGGCAATAACTCGGCGAAGATTGAGATGGTCAAGAACAAAGTAGAGGTCGGCCAGAATGTTTTTGCCTTTAAAGAGCCCGGGTTCCTGGACGCCCCGATGATTGTGGGAAAAGTTTCCGAATGCAACAGGAACCAGAAGAATCCTTCGCTTTGGGACATAACAGTCGTACCGGCTTGTGATATAGAACAGCTCGAGGACGTAGCCGTGATCATAATGAATCCGCAAAAGTAACCGCGTTCGAACCCACTGAGGACATGAAATGCGATGGTTTCGGTTTGCATTGCTAATTCTTGCTGTGACTGTTCTGCAAAAGGGTTTGTTGGCGCGTTGGAGCAGCAAACCTGATTTACTGGTCATCCTTTTAGTGTTCTTTTCGATTTATTACAATACCTCGGATGCGATAATCAGCTCTTTCACAATAGGTTTTGCCGCCGACCTTGTCGGCTCGCCAATGCCGATGGGCCCGCAAATGATTAGTTTCGGCCTGTTCGGCACGCTGCTGGCATACCTGCATCGCGTGATAGCGATTAAAAGGATGCCGTATCAGGCTCTTGCGATCTTTGCCACCTCGATTCTAACCGGTTTTCTGACTCACTTTCTGGCGTATATCACAAAGGGCGAGCCGGTTGCGGCAAATATCTACATCGTTGTTTTAGTAACATCTTTGTACTCGAGCATTGTGGGGCCGTTTTTATTCCTGCCCATAGCCTGGTGGATGCGAATAAAAATTAATCGATTCGGCCGACGCTGACAACGATGTGCTGCAAATTGCAAGAGTGAACCACCGATAGACATTAACCGTAAGAATAACGACTGAGAACTAACGGTGAGAATATGTACAACAGGCGAGTAAAAATATTTGTGATTTTCAGCTTGCTGCTTTTGGCGGTTTGTTTGCTCCGCCTGGCACAGATGCAGTTGCTGACCGCCTCCTCCGTCCAGCATGAAATCGCAGAATTAAAGCAACAAAGGGGCCAGTCCAGACAGCTTCAGACCATCAGGGGCAGAATACTCGACCGCAACGGCAAAGTATTAGCCATGGATGAGGCCCGATTCTGGGTGCATATCAATTATAATCTCAGCTCTTTCCTGGATGAACGTGTTCGCAAGTCGATGCTCGCCGGGGC
>JBARRE010000497.1:0-1677 GCA_049644065.1 Sedimentisphaerales bacterium
TCCCCCGATAGCCATAGGCATGAGCATCCGTTGGTTTTATCTCAATGAGCTTGGTGAAGTCTGCGATGGCCAACTCGAATTCGTCTTTGTCGTTATAGGCCATCCCGCGAATGACGTAGGCGCGAGCAAGCCTTGGGTCTATCTCAATGGCCTTGGTGAGTTCTGAGAAGGCCTTGTCGTATTCACCATCGAGATAATGGGCTTCTCCCCGATCGTAATGGTCAGTGGCGGCGGCGGACTTGTCTCTGCATCCTGTGACAAATAGGCAAACAAGTATCCCCAGCCACATCGCTATCATCTTAAACGCTTCGTTGTCCTGAACACACATCATAACTAACCTCACTTTCCTGTGCTCCCCTGATTGATATAGGTAGATCACCTATCGTAGGAATCCTCAAGTTTAATAGGAACGTTTACGTATGTATTTTACCTTATTCAGTTCTTTTACTTTTGTTTATTTACAATTAAAAGCCTGCTTTTTCTTCTTTGCACCTTGGGCCTCTTTCTACTTTACGGTCGACCTACTGCTCATTAACGAAGCCTAAAAATTGTAAATAGCTCGAATTATTTCTTAGCCCTTAGTTTCTTCCTGGTCTGTAATCCGCAATAGAGGAATAACAGACTTGGAGATGCAAAGATTAAGAAGAAAGGCACTCTTGGGAATGTGCCCGAGAAAAGATAATCCAGCAGGTAAAATGCTGCGACTCCGCAGGCCGTAAGTAATCCGCCATAGAGTTCCCATTTCCAGCCCAGCAGTAGTCCCAGCCACACAGCGACGAATGCGACCATCATTACGGTTTCACGAACTGACAGATGAAGCAAAGGTTCAAACCCCTCAGTAAGACCTTCACCAATGAAGATGAGTAGAATCAATGCGGCTGCGAATCCAGAAGAGACTCTTGCTATCCAGCGAACGACTGGCACTGTTTTGCTTCCATTCCTTTTTTCCATATCTCTTTTCCACGATATTGGCAATTAGCGGTTTTTAACGAGTGCCTAACTATATTATATATGGTTTCCGTATAACATCCCAAGCATCTCAGCATAAAGCAAGAAAGCACAAACTACGACGTTGCCGCTTCAGAGCTATCAAGTCCTCTATGTTCAATTATAGATGCTTTTGCCCGTCGAGCAAGAAAGAAATGTCTTTTTGGACAGGATTTACAGGGATTTTGTAGGGGCAACCCCATGTGGTTGCCCTGGGCAGGCACACAGGCCTGCCCCTACGATTCGGTAATCTGATTAATTATTGCTCTGCGTCCTCTGTAATACAATCTTTCAAAACGTTGTTTTTTATGCTCGATTTTTGTTTTGGCCAATCGTAACCTTATTATTTGTAGTATCTTACGAAATATTTTTACAAGACGAACTTTTTGGTTGCGGCCAAGGGCGAAGCCCGAGGCAGCGCTGGGATCTCTGTGGCAGAACTAAGAGCACCGTATCAAGGAGATTTTTTTCACTTTTTCACTTGACGGCCAACGAACCTACAAGTATGATAAAGATAAAACATATAGAATACAGAATACAGGAGACAGAATACAGAAAACAGGCACTGATAGCCAAATAGTAAATAATCAATAGAAAATAGTCAATAATCATTTAAGAAAGGGGTATTCTCATGCCAACTACAGCACAAATCCTTGCTAATCGTAATAATTCGCAGAAATCTACCGGGCC
>JBARRE010000498.1:0-2968 GCA_049644065.1 Sedimentisphaerales bacterium
CCTTAGCTAAAGGAAATCAGAATAGCCTACAGAGCCTCATACAGAGGCGGTACATTCAATTGTCGTTAAACGGTAAGAATAATTGTCGCTGATCAACACTTTCATAATCATGGATCAATATATTTCGTAAACCCGACATTTCACGCCAAGGAATCTCTGGATGAGCAGCTTGATATTCTACTCCAACTCGTCGCGAGGCCTCACCAATAACTTCCAGATTTCGGATTACTGCATCCTGAATTAACGGATCAGTCAAAAAAGATTGCTTATCAACGCATGTGAAGTCTTGAATACGAATTATACGTTCTAATATTTGAGCTAAGTATACACGAGGATCCTTTTTCACAGAGATATAGCCTCCTTTAGGATTTTCCGTCGAAGTAGCCAATAGATGGAGTCATCTGTTACTACATCTATTTTTCGGTCTAAAAGGTCCTGAAGATCCATAACCAGCGCGCCAAGGTCAAACAGGGTTCTGTCTGGTTCAAGCTCAACAAGGAAGTCTATATCACTGTCGGTACCTGCGTCACCCCGAGCAGCTGAACCAAAGATGCGAACATTGCGAGCTCCGTGCTGGGACGCGAGTTTCAATATCTCGTTGCGTTGTTGCCTTAATAACTCCAAAACTCTCATGGTCCAATCTTTCTTAACATCTTCAAATTGCCTCCTCGATTATACATGATTCTGAAGATTTTACGAAACTGATTTTTCAGTATTTATTGCTTTTAAGCGATTTTAGGGATAACAGGGTAGATTGTACTCCCTTCTATCGTGTCTGAAGCAGCCTATAAATTCCGAGCCGTTGTCTGTCTGGAACTTAGCTTTTCTTCATATCAACGCCGCAACTTCGTAAATGATCTCAAAGAATCTGAGCAAACATACAGGCATTTACAGCAGTCTTTTCCTTTGCGAAAGCCAAAAACATTAGTTCGCTGCATACCTCACGGGCAGTAAATTGATATTTGGGATGGGGGGAGCTTACTCGTCTTTTATCTGGAAATAGAGATGATGAAATGGCAATTAACTCTAGTGCTCTCAGTTTTGATTCTGTTGACTATTTTCAAGTCTAGCTATAAAATGGTCGGCATGAAGAAACGTCACTTGGGAAACATAGTGGATGAGGTCTGCTTATACCCTTAGGATCAATCTTTTAGCTATAGTACCAAGATCTCCATAGTTTACAATAGAATTATTTGTGACGTAAGAGAGAATGAGTGACCATATGCTGCGGCGGTTAAGCGATGGAGGTTGATACTGTTGTTCACTCTTCGATTTTTTTCACCTGAGATAGAAACAATTCTTTGCTCCACAGTTCAAGTGATGGTTGTTCGGTCAATTTAACAAACCTTCGAACGTCTTCCCGGGCCTCCGCCCAGTCAACTGAACTAACCTTTTTCTCAAGATGCTCAAGGCACCATTTTAAATCAACACGAATATTTTCATTTTCCCAGGGGCCTTGCTGGCTTAAGGCCGAAGAAAGAAAATCATAGTTGATTCCAATATCTTGACTTGTATACCATAGAAAATCATACCAGTCTCTACCTTTGACATATTCCCTACACAACAGTGCATGGAGCTTTCCGGCAAATAGACTTGGCTTATCCTGTATACTTACAGAAGAAATAAAAGGAAAATCTACATATTTGATTTCCATCCCACTGACCGATGGGGGATTAGTATCAATTTCGAACTTGATGCGAATCTTCCTGAGTGGTCCGGACCTGTCTGAATATTGTAATTTCAAGACCTTTCCCAAAGAATCATCTTTGAGGAAAGCTTTTCTGACTGTGGTATCAACACTCGATCGATCGGCAATCTCAATTTCATAACCATAAGCATTGAGTTCATCAGAAACGGCTTGAAGATGTGGTTGCAGCGTGAAGTTTTTATTAGTTTTGTTTAGGATAAAATCCATATCCTCTGAGAATCGATTCAAACCGTAGAAGATGCGCAGACATGTACCACCCTGAAAAATAGCATGTTTGAAAAAGTCTGTTCTACCCAAAGCAGCAAGTGCTACTTCCTGTGTTATCTCCCTGATGGCATGTTCTTCTTCGATGCTCGATGTGCAGTTATATGAATCTAATCTATCCTGAACCATTTTGATGCTCATAAGTTCAAATCCTTCCCAATCCCTTCAATAAATCTCTTCACGCGCGAATTCGGGTAGTTGTTAATGAGACTGTCAAGGTTGTCACGAGTAACTTGTTCGAATTCCTCAGGCTCGATGCGCAGGCTGTTAACAACCGGTTCGATTCCAGTCCAGTCTTTTTTTCGAACATAGACATAATCTGTTAAAGCCTTAAAAGGGCTCGCCATTAAAAACACATTTCTTGATTCATCAGTAAGTCGTTCAACTTGGCTATAGAACACCTCTTGAGGAATGCGGTTGTAGCTGAATATCCCAAGAGGAGTCTTGAATTCTCTTGATTTTTTAAAAGATGCACTGGTTATGGTATGGACAGCCTCAGGAATCCAGCTATGCCAACTGAGAGCTGACTCCAAGCTTATATATGATGGTCCATAAACGTGATGAGCCAAGGTATAGAGGTTCATACTCTTTTTCTGAAATTTGGGGGCAAGGCAATACAATCCCCTTCGGATATTGATGATCTCTCCGTTGGCAATAGCGCGTTTGACTAGGCCAAACCTTCGATCATCACTCCCGGGAAATAGGGTTGCTACATCCTGACTAGTGAATGGGCCCCAAGGTGTTAATCCAAAAATTTTTTCCGTCAACTTGTTCATTTCTGTACTTTTCTATTCTATGTATATACTGTCAAATAATGACAGGATATGGATAATTATACTTGATATCGGTCAGTTTTGAAACATTATTTACAGAAAATGTCGTAAAATGACAGTATCCGGAATATATATGTTTCCACACTTGTCATATTGAAAGAAATTGGTATTGCTTTAACTATATTAACAGTTAGAGCTTAGGATATAAACAAAAGGAATTGCT
>JBARRE010000499.1:0-4697 GCA_049644065.1 Sedimentisphaerales bacterium
GCGAAGATGAACTGGCTAATATTATCGGCGAACATGACGGCCTGATCATCCGAAGCGCCACGAAAGTGACCGCTAAGGTCTTGGCCAATCCCGGCAAACTCAAGGGAATCGCCAGAGCGGGCGTCGGTGTCGATAATATCGACATCCCGGCAGCGACGCGAAAGGGAATCCTGGTAATGAATACTCCCGGCGGCAATACGCTCAGTGCCGCAGAGCACACGATGGCCCTGATTCTTGCGATGAGCCGGAACGTCGTGCCCGCCTGCAACAGCTTGAAGGGCGGCGCCTGGGACAGAAAAAAATATATGGGCAACCAGTTGAACAACAAGGTGCTCGGTATAATCGGTCTGGGAAGGATCGGTATGGCCGTGGCCCGGATGGCAACAGGTTTCAATATGAAAATCCTGGGCTACGATCCGCTTGCAGCTCCGCCGGATGCGGAAAAAATGGGTGTCCAGATATGCAAGGATTTGGATGACATATTCAAACAGTCCGACTATATCAGCGTGCATGTGCCGAAGAATGAACAAACTTTGAATATGATCGGTGCCGAGCAGATTGAAATGATGAAGCCGTCCGTGCGGCTGGTCAACAGCGCTCGTGGCGGGATTATTAACGAAGATGCACTCTACGATGCACTCGCCGCTAATCGCATCGCCGGTGCCGCTCTGGATGTTTACCCGACCGAGCCGCCGGAGAACACTCGTTTCAGCGAGTGCGAGAATTGTATTGTCACGCCGCACCTGGGCGCAAGCACCGAGGAGGCCCAAATCGAGGTTGCCGTCGAGGCGGCACAGATTCTTGTCGATGCAATCAAGGGTGGGCCGGTTCGCAACGCGCTCAATGCCCCATCCACGGCGGGCGCCGCCCCGGCAATTGTTACACAATATACCGAGCTTGCAAGGCGAATCGGCGCAGTACTAAGCACTATCGCTCCGGGCCAGATCAAAGAAGTTCAGGTCCAATATCGCGGCTCGATTGCCGAGCTGTCTATTGAATCGGCGACGCTCGGTTTTTCTATGGGCCTGCTTCAGAAGCATTTCGAGATGCCTTTGAATATGGTCAATACGCCGGTCCTTGCAAAGGAACGCGGCATCAGTATCGACGAAACGAAAAACACGGAAGTCAAGGACGTCGCATCGAGTTTCAGCGCCAAGGTCGTAACCGACAAGGTGATGCGCACTGTGACCGGCTCAGTCTTCGGTGGGACACTGCTGCGGATTATCGAAATCGACGGCTTCAATATAGAAGTGACGCCGCAGGGCAGCGTCCTCGTGATTTTCAACGACGACAAGCCCGGAGTGATCGGATCGGTAGGGACCATCTGCGGCAGGCATAACATCAATATCTGTACGATGGGCGTCGGACAAAAACCGGCCGAGCAGAAGGCTATGCTGGCCGTCAGTCTCGATCAGGGACCAGACGAAAAAGCGCTTGAAGAGCTCGGTAAGCTCGATTTCGTAAACGAAATCTACGTTTGCAAGCTGGACTGACGCTAAATACTTGACGCTCGATACTCGAACGGGGCTTTTGCTATGACTGAGCAGCTATTCATAAGTGTCAGCGGAATGCGTGGTATCGTTGGGGAGAATCTCACGGCATCGATTGCCGTCGAGTACGGTTCCGTGTTCGGCACATATTTGAAAGACAGACTTCAACGCGCTACGGAGCATGAGGCACACGACACGATATCGGTTTGCATCGGCATGGACTCCCGGCCAAGCGGCGAAATGCTAAAATCGGCCGTGACCGCCGGATTGTGCGCCGCCGGAGTTGACGTTATCGACCTGGGGATTGTAAGCACACCAGGCGTCGGCGTGATGGTCAGGAAGCTTTCCTGTGCGGGCGGCGTCGTTATTACCGCTTCGCATAATCCGATTGCCTATAACGGCATAAAACTGTTGCTCGACAACGGCGTTGCTCCGCCGGCCCCGGAAGCGGAAAAAATAAAGCGATGTTTTCTCGAAAAAAATCTTTCCCTTGCGGATTCGGCGCATTGCGGCCGGGTGACTTGCAGCGATCAAACCGATGCTACGCACATCGCCAAAGTTCTGGCGATAGTTGACAAAGATGCGATTGCCGCAAAGGAATTCAAGGTCGTTCTGGATAGTGTCAACGGTGCCGGGGGACGTGTCACGAAGAAGCTGCTGGCTGAGTTTGGCTGTGAAGTTACAGCTATCAACGCCGAGCCTACCGGATTGTTCGCTCACGGTCCGGAGCCGACTGCTGCGAACCTGACGGGCCTTTGTGACGCGGTAACAGCGGAAGTCGCCGACATTGGTTTCGCCCAGGACCCCGACGCCGACAGATTGGCGATTGTTGACGAAAACGGCACCTACATCGGCGAGGAATACACCCTTGCCCTGGCGGCGAAGTATATCTTCAGCAAAAGAACAGGCGTCGCGGTGACAAATCTTTCGACTTCGCGAATGATTGACGACGTGGCCGGGAAGGCGGGCGGTCAGGTTATCCACACGGCTGTCGGCGAGGCGAACGTCGCCGCAGCGATGTTCGAACACGACTGCATCATCGGCGGAGAAGGCAACGGCGGCGTGATTGATTTGCGTGTCGGGCCCGTCCGCGACAGCCTTGTCGGGATCGCTCTTGTCATGCAGCTTATGGCTGAAACGGGAAAAACGATTAGCCAGTTGGCCGGCGAAATCGGCGGCTATTATATGAGCAAAGATAAATTTCCCGCCGGGCAGGACCAGGCACAGCAAATCCTCGAATCGGCAAAACAAACTTTTGCCGGGGCAAAGCTGGAAACCACCGACGGCTGCCGGTTCGATTTCGACGATGGATGGCTGCATTTAAGGGCCAGTAACACCGAACCTGTTATGCGGGTCATCGTTGAGGCAAAGGATCGGTCGACCGCTCAAAAATATATCGATCAGGTGACAAAAATTCGGGCTAAAATATTGGCGCACTGATGGACAATAACAAACAAGCAATAATGGCCAGGCAAATTAAGTCTATCACATATCTTGGTATGGCGATGAATATTGCTCTGTCGGTTATTAAGGTTGCTATTGGTTTATTGGCCGCTTCGCTGGCACTGGTAGCCGACGGGATCCATTCGCTTTCCGATGTCGCCACCGACGTAGCCGTGTTGCTGGGCCTGCGTCTTGGTTCGAAAGAGCCCGACCAGAGTCACCCCTACGGCCACGGGCGAGCGGAAACTTTCTCGGCCGGCCTGGTTGCGCTGGTCTTGATTGTTGTCGGCGGGGCGATGATTTACTACGCCACATTGGCCATCGGCAGAGACGAGATGACCGCCCCCAGGCTTGGAGTTCTCGTCGCCGCCGTTATTTCAATTGCGGCTAAGGAGTGGCTCTATAAAGCAACACAAAAAGTTGCGATTCAATCTCACAGCCCCGCACTTTATGCCAACGCTTGGCATCACCGAAGTGACGCTCTAAGTTCGGTAGCGGTTGTAGCGGGATTTATATCGTTGAAATTCGGCTTCGGTCATGGCGACCAGGTCGCTGCGATTACAGTTGGCCTGATGATTATCTGGGTGGGAGTCAGGGTCATTGGCGATGCGCTGCGCGAGCTGGCGGAAGCCGCCGTCGATCCGGATACGATCGAGCACATTAAAAGTATCATCAACTCCGACTCTTCTATCCGGCAATGGCACAAGCTGCGGACCCGCACGGTCGGCAGGGAAGTCTTTCTCGATCTGCACATCCTCGTCGACCCGGAATTGAAAATCACCGCCGCCCACGAAATCACTGAAAGACTGGAAAAAACCCTGGATGAACAGATCACACGCCCTATTAACATCACCGTTCACATCGAGCCCGACACACCTGAACTGAGAAAATAACACCGGATTCCGATTCGTGTCCGGCGCTAAAAGATATAGCTAGACAGGAGACGGAAATGAAGAAGGACAAATTGGATTTTGATAGTGTGCACTACACTTAATACCAGCCGATGTCTGCGTCCCAAAGCGAGTAGGATTGGCAACTCGTTTGCCCATGCTGTCAATGTAACGTGACCTGAATCGCATGAACAAATGTCGTAGGGTGGCGGCTTGCCCCACTAAATTCTAAATCCTAAGATCGAAATCCGAATTATCAAACTGACAAACCAGCAATCTAAATAATCAATAGCAAGCTTGTGCCCGCGAAGGCGGGTATAATCAATAATCAATCGCCACGCCTGTCATTATCAAGCACAACTCATCGAAAAATGTGCTGTACCACTTTAATTCCCCAAATAGGTAAACGTCCCGAATATTCTTCCAAAATAAAAAAAGGAACGAGGTAATTTTACGAAGCCGGCTCATAGTCACAACCTTGAGAGGTCTGCAACAAGCGGATACAACTCTGAGCGACAGAGAGTAAAAAGAAATGATAAGCCAGCGGAGCGTAAAGGAGGGGCCTCGTTCCCATTATTATTCCTTTCATCGTTAAGCTGTCTCAGAAACTAGGGACAGCGGGGCTGTTGACAGCGCACAAAAAAGGGTGACTGTCCCTAGTATTTTTCTTAATTCCCCAAATAGGTAAACGTCCCGAATATTGTTTAGGGAATAATAGGGACGTTTACGTATATATGTTCCCTTATTCAGTTCTTTTACTTTTATTTATTTAAAACCTAAGCCTGCTTTTTCTTCTTTGCACGACCTACTGCTCATGAACGAAGCCTAAAAATATAAACGTCCCTAATTATTTCAGTAGTGTGATACATCTACC
>JBARRE010000500.1:0-3979 GCA_049644065.1 Sedimentisphaerales bacterium
ATCGTAACCACTTCCGAAGTCGACCGAGCGGACCTCGCCTTCGATCAACTTAGCCTTATCGCCCATTTGACTCCTGGCGTATTCGATTGAGGCCGGCGAGAAATCGATGCCGCAACAGTCGTAATCCAGTGCTGCAAACTGCTCGATGTAAAGTCCCGGGCCGCAGCCGATATCAAGCAGTTTTGCCGGAGTGTTATTGCAGATGTGTTCATGGATCCACCGCACCTGCGTCTGGATCATCTCTTGCTTGCGGCTGGCTAAGTCATGCTCCTGGGAAAGATGCTCAGCCAGTATCCGCCGGCTGAAATCCGGATCATCCCACGGAATCTTATAAACTCCATCCCAAAGAGTCTCCTCGTCCACTGCCTGGTTTATAATCGTATTTAAGGGATTCTGTAAAGTCATATCCTTAACTTACATAAACCAACGGGACTTGTCAAAAACCATGTTTTTGGAGGTTTGCTATAGTCAATCCAATTACCTGTTCCAAAGTCTGCTTATGATATGGTTTTCCGGCTGGAGGTCTGTCGGGGCCCTTCCGGCGGTGATCTCGGTAAAATTTATAAATCTATGCAATAAAGATTGAACTTACTGCGTCTTGCTCATCGGTGATATTGTTTATCACAAACTGAAGGACCTATTTCATTAACGTTTTAGTCAAGGAGAACAGATATGTTTAGGCGAAGAGTCATTTTTGGGCTGGTTGCGTGTCTTTTGGCCGTATTGATTGTGGGCCAAACGCTGTCACAGCCGGCACAGCGCGGACAGGGAGGCGGACAAAGAGGTGGTGCACAGGGCTCCGAGCGTCCGCAGATGCAGGGACGACAGTTTGACCCGGAACAGATGCAAAAAATGATGGAACAGCGTACCCAGCGGCAGGTTGGAGCCAGCGACGCGGAGTGGAAAACCATCGGACCGAGCGTCATGAAAGTCTCACAACTCAACCGACAAGTCTCAGGCGGCGGTATGGGCGGAATGTTCGGCGGTGGACGGCGCGGCCCAATGGGTGGCCGGCAAGCCCAGGGGCAACCGACGGAATTAGACAAAGCCACAGAGCAATTGCAAACTCTGCTCGATAATGATTCGGCAAAGCCGGAAGATATCGAAAAGCAGCTCACCGCTCTTCGTGCGGCCAGAGCGAAGGTCAAAAAGCAGCTCGTTGCAGAGCAGCAGAAACTTCAAAAGCAGGTAACAGTGCGCCAGAAAGCCCAACTGGTATTAATGGGTTTGCTGGACTAAGACATTGCCGGCCCTTTCGATACACTTGCAGAGAAAGTGTAAGAACAAGGACCTTGAGATACTTGATACGGATGAGAAGCTGTTCCGCTTGGTCTTTGCAAAGCCGATCTGGCGGTCGCTCGATCCTCGCGGGGCGATGTTTCAGAATTACGATCTTGCCAAAGCCGCAGGCATCGAGCTTTCGATTTACGAAGTCAATCACCATACCACACACGGCGATGCGCCGGCGGAGCCTCGCAACAAAATAGTGACTTCCATCGCGGGCGGAATAAACGTTGCGAATGATATGCTGCTTATGATGCGCGAGCACAAGCTACGGACACAGTGCTTGTTCTTGCTGATTCAGCACAAATATCGCGCCCAGGGCGTCGGCGACGTTTACCTGTGGGGGACGGCCCTGAACATGAGGAAAGGGCACAAGCGTTATCGTCCCACGTTCCTGGCCTGTATGTTGGCCAACAAGGTCATCGGCGGCGACATGGTCGAAACAATTCACTCGAAGAACGAGCCCGCATTCGACGCCACCGGCTACTTCGCGTACCAGGGTGACGTGGAGACCATTAGGGATATTCCGGTCGTCTGGAGCTATGGTTTCGCCGAAGGCGTCAGGCGAGGACTGATCCTGATGAGCCTGGATGTTTCCATCGCCAGGCCGGTCGAAATCGCCTTTGCCGGCAGGCCGGCGCAGAACAAAGCGTCACTATGGCGTCTGAGCGCCGAGACGATAACCGCGAACAATGAATTCGAGGCAGGCCAGCCCCAGGTCACGGTTGTTAAGGACACACTGAATGACTTTGGCCCGGATTACAAAATAATGCTGCCGCCTCATTCGATGACAGTGCTCGAATGGGAAGTTCAATAGTGCGGGAAGATGGTGGTACGATTAAGTTTGATATTTTCCACCATTGACTATCGATTATCCATCTGTTTGCATACCTCTTGATAAACCTGCTCGACGGTAATGTTTATAATATGGTGTTTCGGGTCGGGGCTGTCTATGATGCTGCCTCTGCCCTCTGGATCAACGGCAGCGAAGCAGTCGGCTCTTTGATACGGCGCCACCCTTGCCGGATTGGTCCTTCCGAAGAGAATAACCAGCGGAACCCCTAATGCCGCAGCTATGTGGCCGGGGCCGGTATCGTTGCTGATGGCCAGATTTGCCGGCCTGAACAGCGCCACCAGTTCACGGATGTTTGTTTGGCCCGCCAGGTTTACCACCGCTGTTTTAGCCAGTTTTCCGACTTCATCGCCGATAGACTTTTCACTGCTTGTCCCGGTCGTAACTATGGACATGCCGAACCGCTCGGCTATCATGTCGGCCAACGCTGCGAATCTTTCGCGAGGCCAGCACTTGTCCGGATGAGCTGAACTGGGCACAAGGACCGCGTAGTTTTCCGGGTTGACATTATGGCTAATCAACAGGTGGGCAACCTTCTTCTCGGCTTCGGGGTCAACCGGTAAAACAAATCGCGCCTCGACGTCAGAAGCGCCGGCACAACCGACCATCTTCAGATAATGATCGACCAGGTGGATGCTGCCGAGGGCGGGAGCGACCTTGTCTGTGTAGAAAACGTGCGCATATTCCCTTGCATTTGCCATTCCGAAGCGTTTTTTACAGCCGGAAAGCCAGGCTAAAGAAGCCGTTCGGAAAAGACCCTGAAAATCGAACACGACGTCAAATTTGCTCCGGCGAAGTTTCCGGATAAGTGATATCAGGGCGCCGAATGCGCCTGGATGGAACCACGCCTTGCCGAGAAGCTTGCGGTCGAACGGAATGATCTCGTCAAGATCGGGATGGTCCTCCAGTATCGCAGCAAAATCGGGCCTGACAAGCCAGTTGATCTTGGCCTGTGGAAAACTCCGGCGCAAAGCCGAAAGGGCCGGCAACGTCAGCACGATGTCACCCAGCGAACTGGGTTTTATTATCAGGATGTTCTTGAAACGCTCGGTCATTACTCACTCATTTATAGTATATCATTTTTTATTTCGTGCTTCACAAGAAGCGAATATTTATTGGATTATTGTAAGCGATTGACTGATTTGAGGCAATCGGCATAAGAAAATTAAGAATTGAAATGCAAAAAGCCAGGTTACGTATTAAAATGCAGGCATGATATTGGTGTCTTATGGCTGAAAAAGGAAAATATATTTATGACTGGCCCAGGCCGATGGTTACCGTCGATGCGGTGGTCTTCAGTATGTCCGGGGGCAGGACGCAGGTGCTGCTGGTCAATCGGGGCAGGGAGCCGTATAAAGGCAAGTGGGCAGTGCCGGGCGGATTTGTAGAGATCGATGAGGAGCTTGAGGAAGCCGTGGCAAGGGAGCTGCAAGAGGAGACAGGGCTAACGGGAGTTCAACTCGAGCAGATGCGTACCTTTGGCACCTGTGGCAGAGACCCGCGAGGCAGGCAGATTTCAATCGCATTTACCGGCATCGCGACCGAGGGACAGGACAATATCCGCGCCGGCGACGATGCCGCGAAAGCCCAATGGTTCGACATAGAAAATCTCCCCGAAGATTTGGCCTTCGACCATGATAAAATGATAAAGTGCGGCATCGAAAGTCTAAAATCTTAGCTTGTGAAAGATTAGAGTTTGTTTGAAAAAATGATGGAGTCAAATAATCCTGTTGTGAATAATCAATTAGAAAAATCGTTCGTATTTATACTCAATCCGATCGATGTTAACGGGGAACTTCCTATAGAAGTTGCACCACTTCATTTCTTTCAAAAGGCTAATAA
>JBARRE010000501.1:0-7279 GCA_049644065.1 Sedimentisphaerales bacterium
GCTATATTTGGCTTCGATACTTTTGGCTAACGCTTTGGCGAGGGTTGTCTTGCCCACGCCCGGGACATCCTCAATCAGAACAGACCCCCCCGCCAGTAGCGAAACAATCATAACATCGATACATTCATCCTTGCCATAGATGACACTTTGCAAATTCTCCTTAAACGGTGCTAAGAGTGAGTTTTCCATGCCGGCAGTTGTCAACTCGTGTCTCCCTAAATCCGGTCCAATTCAATCATTAGTCCAAAACACTCTTTTATTAATCTATACGCCCCAATCGTGATTCAAGTTCTGATTGATAAAAATCAATCTGCTAAAAAATCCCCACTTTCCTGAAAATTCTGAAAAAAAACTTAAAAGCACCAGATAAAACGTTAAAGGGACATACTTACCTGTGGAGACTATATCTGAGCCCATAGACTCCGCGGTTTCGCTGTGGGATGGTGCCTCGCGAAACTGACCGGGATTCGCCGTGGGTAAGCTTCAGGATCTTCGTGCGAGTTGAAGCGCCTTCTCCATTTTGGCCCGATTACTCGACCGTAATATCGCCTCTTCCTTGTCGATATATCCTTTCAAACATAACTCGGCGATACTATTATCCATCGTGTGCATCCCAAAACGGCGAGATGTTTCGATAATATTGGGTATCTCGTAAATCCTGTTTTCGCGGATGCAGTTCCTGACAGCCGAAGTACACAACAGTATCTCTGTGCTGGGTACCATACCAGGCTCATCAATTCGTCTGAACAGAGTCTGTGAGACAACAGCCTGCAGCGCATTTGCCAGCATAGTTCGAGCCTGAGTCTGCTGATTAGCCGGATAGATGTCGATAGCACGTTCTATCGATTGAGATGCATTCGGAGTATGCAGGGTACTGAAAACAAGGTGCCCGGTCTCTGCCGCGGTGAGTGTGAAACTCGTGGTCTCAAGGTCACGCATCTCACCAACCATTATGATATCAGGGTCCTGACGAAGAATATGTCTCAGCCCCGTTGCGAAATCAGGACAGTCCGAACCGACTTCACGCTGCTCTATCATACACATATCGTTCAAGAGCCAATATTCAATGGGGTCTTCAATCGTGATTACCCGCTTTCGGAATTTTGTATTGATCAGCCCTATCGTCGAAGCGAGAGTCGTACTCTTGCCGGCTCCTGTATGCCCCGTCACCAATACCAATCCTCTCGGCAGATCAGCAAATTCTTTGATTTTATCCGGCAAATTCAATTCTTCAATTGAAGGAACACGGTCCGAAATCAATCTGAACGAAATTGCAATTGTGTCACGCTGATAGTGAGCATTAACGCGGAAACGCTGGTCCGGTTCTGTAATACTTGTCGAGAAATCAAAATCCCTTTTTTGCTCAAACGTATTGAATTTGTCCTGCCCAATCAATGAAATGAGTATCTCTCTTGCATCCTCATCAGTAATGGTTGGAAAGTCCGTCTCAACGAGTTCCGTATTCACACGGATGATAGGCCGCAGGCCAACATTGATATGAACATCGCTCGCTTCTTTCTCGACCGCCTCGGCTAATATCCCTTTTATCTCTACCATTATCAAGCACCCTTTCTAAGCTTCACAAAAATAACTTCTGAAAATTCGAAGTTATACCTACATTATCGAACTTCAGCCGATCATTTTTTATACGATACTCATATCACCGCTCCTCGCTATGAGGAGACAAACTCAACATTGTCTCAAGCAGGGGCAGGTGTAACATTTCACAACCTGCCCCGTACCTGGTACGAGCAATAATAATCATCAACCAAGGTGTAACAAAGCACTATATCTCTTAGCGAACAATATATACTTAAGGCCAAGATATCTGCTTCCAGCCATAAACTTCGGCCTTACTACAGCCTTTTTCTGTATTCGTAATTATTTATATTTCCCAGTGGCAGGATCGATCCTTGTAGTTGGTAACTGAGGACTGCCAATTTCAGTTGCTTCAAGATACTCTGCTTCAGTCTCTGTCAGGACCGACTCCTCAATGACCCTGGGAGTGATGAAAACAACCAGTTCGCTATTAATGGTTGATTCACCTTCAAATCTGAATAGCGCACCCAAAATAGGAATATCTCCAAGTAATGGTATCTTGCTAACCTCTGTAGTAACCTCCTCCTTCTTCAAGCCTCCGATCACAACAGTAGTTCCATCTTCAACTAATGTTATTGTATCAGCCTGACGCCTGTCAACTACTGGTTGAGGGCTAGTAGAAGTAGTGCCTCCAGTTCCTGTAGTCGATATATCAATATTATCAACTTGAACACTAAAAACAGGAATTATGTGCAGCCTAATCATACCGTCTTTCGCAAGATGAGGTGTTACCTCAAGCTCGACACCAACCTCTTTGAACTCCGTTGTACCAAAACTCTGATATCCTCCCTGCTGGAGCCGCTGGTAAGGGATTTCTCTAACAGCCTTAAAAGTAGCTGTTTCATTATCGAGCACTAATATCCGGGGGCTGGCAAGAAGCTTAGCATTAGCACGTCCCTGTGCTGCCGTTAACAGCATGTCTACGTCGATGTGTTCATTAAGTATGCCAAAACGTAACGTTCCGGTTGTAGCCGTCGCTTTGCTGATAGAACTGCCCATAGTTCCGTCTATGAAGGGATCGGTTCTGCTTCCTTCATATCGAGGGGACCCTCCTTTTGACCACTCTATGTCCGAATCCATCGGGTTACCATCCCAGTTTGTGCGCCTGCCCGCGTTCCACTTGACTCCCAAGTCAAGAGTGTCAGCGCTGGTTATATCGTAGATTCTTGCCTCGATGAGAAGCTGGGCAGTCCTGCGATCCATTTCCTCGACAAATATATCAATGGCCGCTATCTTGCTTTCAGTATCGGTAATCATAATGTTACTGGTTCCCGGGTTGGCGGCTATTGTACCGCGCTTCGAAATTGCTTTTGCCAGGACCTTTTCAACTTCTTTGACATCCGCATAGACGATTCGATAAACCTTGCTGACCATTTTTTCTGTTTCTTCGGTGAGTTGCGAAGCAGGAACGATTCTTATCATGTTCTCACTTGCCACAAAACCGGCGCCATAAGCAGTGAGAATATGGTTCAGCGCTTCTTCCAGCGGAACGTCCGTTAGAGTGGCGGTAACATTTCCGGTAACATCCGGACCTTTGACAATATCCAAATTTACCTGCTTGCCAATAGTTATTATGACATCGTCAATAGGCGTGTCCCGGAAATCGACGCTAATCTTCTTAAGCATCTTTTGACCCACGTCGGTTAATACCTTCTCCTCCGCCGCTGCCTGACCAGCATCCTGAGCGATGCTAACAGCGCAGAAGCCAAGTAGTAACAGCAGCGTCAACAACATTTTCAATTGCCTGAATTCATAACAGTTTTTCATAATATTCTCCTTTCTAAGATTTCCCCCTGACAACAACATCCTTTTACAGTCTTTGCATTATTTTCTTTCACCTTCGACGCCTTGTTTCTCTCTTGTCTTTTGTATCCATGTCTTTCCGTCCTCCTCAAACTCTACACTATTCAAATTTATTTTCTTGACTCTGATCTTCGTGCCCGGCACGATATCACCCTCCACTACCGTTTCTGTGCCAATAATAGCTTGTTTAAGGTCTTCGCTAACGACAATCCCTACAACCACAAGGCCATCGGACGTTTCAGCTCTTATCTGCTTCCGTGAGCCCAATTCCATAGGATCACGAAGCTCTGCAGAATAAACCGGCGGCATCGGCCAGTCAATCTCAATATTAGCCCTGGTCGAATTGCCGTTATCCTCCTTTCCACCCGGCCGGGAAGGAACTGGATTTATGCGAGATATCAAGTAGGGTCGAGCAAGCACGATACCCAAGGTGGTTGAAAGAAGTACAAACAATATTATTGCCGTTTTCTGCCTCGAGGAACTAACGCCGGCTTTGGAAGCAAAGAGTTTGTCTTTTCGTCGTCGGGATATTTTTTTCGGAATTTGTCTTATTTTTTGCTCAGGAACTTTGACTTCGACAACTTTTGGCCGCGGAGCCGACGGAAGCGGCCCAACTGGTTTTTGAGGCATTGGTGTTACAGGAGCCACCGGTTTCGGAATAACAGAACCGCTGGGCTTTGATACCGGACCGCCGGGCTTTGGTGCCGGAACGCCGGGTTGAGAACGCGCGCCGCCTTTCTTCGGTACCGGCACACCGGAAAAAATCCCCGCGATATCACTTTGGAGCCCTGTTCTTTTCTTTGCCATTGCTCAGCCTATTTCCTCAGCCAGGATTTTATGTTCAACGGCGCCTTTACACCCCGGGGCATAAGTGAACACAGGTTCATGAGCACTTGGAGCTTCGGCCAACCTAACATCTTTATGGATAACCGTATCAAAAACCAAATCACCGAAGAACTCCCTCATCTGCCGCTGGACTTGCCTGCTCAATTTTGTCCTGCTTTCAACAAAGGTCAGCAGTATCCCGAGAATCTCCAGGTTTTTATTATAACGTTTCTTAACAATATCTATAGTCTCGAGCAATTGTCTTAAACCTTCGAGGGCGTAATAGTGTGTCTGTACCGGTATAATAACATCGTCACTCGCTACAAGGGCATTTAAGGTCAGCAAACTAAGCGAAGGAGAGCAGTCTATAAAGCATATATCGTAAGAGCCGTTCACATCGCTAAGTTTGTTGCTCAATACATACTCTCTGCCCTCGAGCGATGCCAGCTCGAATTCGATGCCGGAAAGCAAAATATTACTCGGCAGCAAGGACAGTCCTTCCACGTTACTATCTATCGCCAGCATGGAAGCAGAAGCATTAGGATCGGTAAGCAAATGATAAATGGTCACCTCCAGATTTTCCGGGTCCTGACCCAATCCTATCGTCGCATGGGACTGCGGGTCAAGGTCGATCAATAAGACCCGCTTTCCCAATATGGCATAAGCTGTGGCAAGATTTACTGCCGTAGTTGTTTTGCCGCAGCCGCCTTTTTGATTCGCTATTGCTACCGTTCTCATTTTTTATATCTTGAAACTTGTGTTTCCCCCCTGCACGAGTCTACAACAAACATAATCAACCGTCAACACCTTTAGTATTAAGCCTCTTTTCCGACTAAAACCGCCAGTTTCATATCCACTTTATGGCCTGAATCACTCTCTCCGGACCGGGTAATTGAAAATGTATCTATGAAGAATACGGGCCGGCTCCTCTCCAGAGTATTAAGGAAAATAGCAAACTTATTGAAACTCGAATTGAAATTGACGCTAATCTGCCTGGCGATTATGTGCTTATAATCATCTTTTTTTATGGTTCCTTCGCTGCCTGTAAATATACTGCTAAACGCATTAAGTTCTACTTTGCTCTTTATCCGGCCTATATCGAACGTCAAATTAGCCACATTTTCCTGCTCGATAACGAAATCTTTGAGTCTCTTGCCCGAATCTGAGAGTTGTTCGAGCAGCAGATTTTTGTTTTCCTCCAGTGCAGCCTCTCTTGCGGATTGTGCAAGGTGTTTTGTATCGGCGAGCTTTCTTTCAGTCGTGCGCCGGGTCCTTTCCTGGGGCGCCAGGACGAGCAAATAGGACAACAGCAATCCTATGAAGCAAACCGCCCAGAATATAATTCCTATCTTAAAGTATTTTCTGTAAATCGACTTCATAAAAGACCCACTACGATCCGGATTTGAATATAATTTTCATCGTATATGAAACAGTATTATCGTCTCCAGAACCGCCGGTTTTCTCAGAGAACTCGATATTTTCGAGTTTCGGCCCGAGCACAGGCGATAATTTTAAGCTGTTCGAATAATTTTCAACTAAGCCGCCGTAGTCACGCTGCCCACTTCCGCTGATATCCAGAACCAACTTCCTGGAAACGATGACATTGGCCGTGCGATTAGAGTCGTTACCACTTACCTTTTTTGGTCGTTCACTTGTGCTTTCGGCACTGAGCCCGCTCATGACCATCTGGGCCGGCATGTGCATGGCTAAAGTCTTCAGGACCGGCGACCATTGGATATAATTACCGAGGCAGGATGAAACTTCTGACAACTTGCTATTGATAGCGCTTTGCTCCTTTTCCAGCGTCTCTTTGAACTTCACGGCGTCCGCAAATTCCTCTACCGTTGCCTGTTCCATTGCAATTGTCTGCTGCTTTATTCCTATATCAGTTTTATTTTGCATATACCGGTCCACCATCCCGGCTGCAGCAAGAATCGGAACTACAATCATCACAACGACCATAGCCGCGCTGCCGAGGGTGGTTTTTGCAGGGATGCCTTGTCCTCTTAGCAAATCTATCGTGTGCATATCATATTGCCCTCATGGCAAGACCGGCAGCCACAGCCATCGCGGGGCCATTCTTACGAAGGATACTTTTCACCAGGACACCGCGATGATTTCGTCCCACGTGGCAGCGCATTTTTTCGAAGGGGTTCCACAGCACCACGTCCATCGACAGGTTGCTGTCGAGGATTTTAACAATCTCCCCGAACAGGGCAAACCCCCCGCAGACTAATATCTTCTGGATATCGGATGACCGCTCCTGGGCGCCATAATAGCGTACAGTCTTAGTGATGTCGTTAATCAGCCTGTTACAGGCCCTCTCGAAGCTTTCCTGAATATTTGCCGGGATTCCTTTCGGATCGCCGGCGAACATTGCCTTTACCGCGTCCCGCGTCATTTCATTCTCAGCGGCAATCCCCTCTATAATACTATCGCCGGCATAGTTCAGATTACGGATGAACGGCCAGCCGCCATCCCCCTCAACTGCCAAAGTTGTATAATGACTGCCGATATTTAGAATAGCCGTACCATGGTTCTTCTCGGGCTTCTCAAGCTCATTGAAACAATTCAAAAGCGCCAATCCGTCCACGTCCATCATAGCACAATTCAGGTGCGCCCTATTGGTAAGCCGGACCATGCTCTTGACCAGTTTATCGGTTGCCACCACCAGGTACCCCCTGGTTTTGCCGTCACCATCGGGTATCAGGCGATAGTCAACGGCGATCTGGTCCGTATTGAACGGGCAAACCTGCTTGGCTTCCATCATAATCGCTCGTTCTATCTGCTCTTCCGGGATAATGGGAAATTCGAAATTTCGGACGGCGACTTCCGGCCCGCCTACTCCGCATACGGCCAGCTTGGCCTTGATCCCGGTCAGACGCATACAGTTGTTGATTGCCCTGGCGCTGTTCGTCTCTTTCCGGCCGGGATTGTCAGTGCCTTTTTCCGATATGTCAACAATACCAGCGGCAGTTACCAGCCAGTGATTGCTCGACTTGCGCAACTGCACGATCTTAACGGCGAACGAGCCGATATCAACCCCTATGAC
>JBARRE010000502.1:0-7208 GCA_049644065.1 Sedimentisphaerales bacterium
TTGTATGCGGCTCTGTCCTTACGGGATAACCCGCGATTATCGGTGGCTACGTACCACCTGATCATATAAGCTTTATCGGCTTATGACGATCTTTACAATCGCAGGGCCGGTCGTTCCATATTTTCTAAGAAGACAAAGAGAAACAAGGGCAGACCTTGGGGAGCGTTTCCGGCATACTTTAAAAAACTTGTAATACCTGCTGTTCCAGTAGCTGTGCTGGCCGTTGGTCTGTATTTCAGCTATGACAAGACACATAGGCAAATCGTCCTGATGAACTCTCTGGCCCGACAGGGGCGATGGTCCGAAGTTCTCGAACTCGGCAATCGTCTACCGAAAAATATTTACAATATCAACTGCAATCACGACATCAATCGAGCCTTGTATCACGCCGGCAGATTGGCCTACGATATGCTATATTTCCCGCAAAATCCCCATGCTTTTTTGCTCACACATGATAAAGAAGAATCTTCTACGACACAATTGAAAATGTGCGATACTTTCATAGAGATGGGAAACGTAGACTATGCAGAGAAACTGGCTTCCGAGTTCCTGGTCGAGAAAGGTGGTGCCGGCATAGTACTGGAAAAGCTCGCCTGGATCAACATTATTAAAGAACAGGAATCTGCAGCCCGAATATATCTCAACGCCCTGAAGAAGGACCTGATATATCGTGACAGAGCAGACTCGATGCTCAGTAGTCTCAAGAGCGGGTTTGAGCCGGATGAGGCTGCCTATATTCACCGAGTCAATTCGTACATACGAAGGAATGGAAATGCCAGGCTCAACAAAGAATCCATAGGGGAAATGCTGACAGGTCTACTTGAGCAGAATCCCGGCAACAAAATGGCATTCGAGTACCTTATGGCTTGCTACCTGTTGGCCGGTCAACTTGACAAGATCGCGGAGAATATCGGGCGCCTTAATCACCTCGGATATCAGGATGTCCCGACCCTCTATGAAGAGGCAATGCTAATATACTATGGTTTGCGCGGCCAAAAACTGGACTTGAATAAGCTCAACATAAAGCGTGGAACAATCGAAAGGTATAAGCGGTTCGTGCAGCTCTGCAATTCAATGCAGGCAAACAATCAACAAGCTGTACTCCGGCGTCTGATCGGTGAATTCGGCACAAGCTACTTCTTCTACTACTACAAGCTCACTACGTCAAGACAAACAGGGACACCTCGAAGCTGATATCGACCGTATTTCTCTAACCTTTCTTTTTGCTCGAAATTCTCCTGGTTTCCGCATTTACTTCTTCAAGAAAAGCGAGCATATATGAGTGGAGTTCCCGTGTCTTATCGGGAAGCTTAACAGAGAGATCGTCATTCTCGCTCGGACTTCCTGAAAGGTCGAAAAGCTCCAGCTTGTTGCCCTGCCATGTCTTGACAAGCTTGTACCTGCCGAGAATGAGCGCGGTTTGAGGCTTGCGCTGTACGGCGTGGTGGAACAGCAGGAAGGGGCGTTTGCGCCGCACGTCCCCGTCGCCCCCGTTAAAGATCACGTTAGTCATACTGCCGCCGTCGAGCGAATCCGGCAGGGCTTTTTTGTATCCGGCAATCTCGGCAATCGTAGGTAAAAAGTCCAGACCCGTCACCGGGATTTTGCTCACGCTGCCGGCCTTCACACCGGGACCGATCACAATGAACGGCACCCGCAGACCTCCTTCGTACATCGATCCCTTGCCGTCGCGAAGAGGATGGTTGCGGGCAAGCTCCGCTTCCGGCTGTCCGGGCATACTGAGTCTGCCTCCGTTGTCGGACATGAAGAAAATATAGGTATTACTCTGCAATCCCAGGGCCTTGATCTTGTCGATTACTTTTCCGATACCGCTATCCACGTCGCCGGTCATTGCTGCGAATTCGGGCATGGTGTGTTTTCTTCCGCGCTGCAATTTCCGGCTTTTGTCGAGGGATTCCTGCCGGTAGTATATATCCAGGTGAACGGCATAATGGGATACCTGCACGAAAAACGGCTTGCCGCTTTGCGCTTGTTTTTCGATGAAATCGCACGTGCGCTGTGTGATGCCGAAAATTTTCTTGGGGTCGTCAACCGCTTTGGGGCCTCCCGTGCCTTTCGCTCCGCCGGTAAAGTTACCCGTGTAGCCGTCGCTGATATCGTATCCCATTTCTTCTGGTGTCACATTATCGAACCGGAAATCCCACTTTCCGAAATGGGCCGTTATATACTCCGGATTTGCCTGTTTGAGCATTCCTGGAATGGTCAGTTGCCTGCGGTATTGCTTTGGCCAGTTCTCCTGGTCTTTTTGATAGATGTGCCGGGCCGGAGTCTGGCCAATGAGCAGGCTGCGGCGCGTTGGACAGCAAAAAGGTGCAGGTGAGTACCCTTGTGTGAAGCGCATTCCCATCTTTGCGAGGCGGTCAATGTGGGGCGTTTGATAATAGTCGCTTCGCGTTCGTGGATCATTGGGGTCCATCAGAACGGACGAGCCAACCCAACTCTGGTCGTCGGTCAAAATCACCACGAAATTCGGGATCTGCCGGTCGCTGTTGTTTGCATGAAGCGTGCGAGTCATCATTGCTCCGAAGGCGACAGTGCCGATCGATCTCAAGAAATTGCGTCGCGAAAAGTAGTATGCCATGTTTATTCCTTCAATAAATAATAACGGGGCCACAACAAACGAGTTGGTGCAGGCCCCGAATTGATAAAGTCAATTGCTGCCGGAATATAAATTAACCGCAGAGAACGCCGGGAACGCAGAGAAAGGAATTAAAAATAAAAATTCTGCGGGCTCGGCGGTCTCGGCGGTAAAAAGCCGGCCTGCGACTACGGAGCGGACCGGCCCACGCCGATGTCGTCGATGAATAGTGTGCCTGAACCGCCTGGCTGCATATCATCCTTGTTCCCAAGGCCGATAGAGATACTGTCAATATCCGTCAGGATCACGCCCTGATCGGCAAACTTCTGCAGGGGGATGATCCACTGCGTCCAGACATTTGTTGTCGCCGCATTAGCATCTTCGTGATACACTATTGCAGGCGTACCTGTGCTGTTGGCTATCGCCACATACATCGGCTCAGGTTCGTTGTTCAATATGCCTATGTCCTGGGATTGCCATTGCCCCGTGACTGTGCCGGTCGTACCGACTTCTGAGAACACAGCGGTACAAGTATCCTCGGGATTATTGCTGGATAGCGCCAATCCTATGTACACAACAGTACTCATCTGAACAGTAGCGCTGGATCCGAGAGTTGCATCGTCCAAAGGCACAAAATTGATCCCGTCCACCGAATGGGAAGCCGTCAACAAGCCGGCAGAATCGCGCTCCAGCTTCACCCAGTGCGGAACCGCCAGGTTGTTATCAACAGAATTTATGCTCTCTCCGGCTGTTTCGGCTCGACGGCGGAATCTGATGCCGCCATCAGGCCTGGAGAATACCATCGCGTATTTGGAATCCGGCGTAAGCGTCTCACGAATCATAACACCGGCTTTGGCGCTGGTCGATGTCTCAGTAACGCTTTCCACCTTTACTAAAATTGAGCCTGTTCCGGAAAGCTGCATATAGGCGTAATGGAAACTGTCGGCGGGGTCGGAGATATTGTCGCTGCGGGCGGTCATCGTATAAGTTCCCGTGAGCCCTTCGATGAAAGTGCTGAAGGTTGCAGGATAGCCCCTGAACCACAGCGACAGTTCTTCGGCGCCTCTTTCGGTCCAATCCCGCTGGGAAATCAAAGTCATAGTTGCTTCCGAATACGTCAAAAAGCCCTGCTTGTTGTTGTTATAGACAATCGGCATCGATTGATTACCGCCGTGAACGATGGTCTCCTCAGTGAAAGATTCGGTTGTTTCATCGCCTACAGCCGCACCTGTGCCGTTACCGGCAAAGTAAGGTGGAACATCCGGTGAGCCATAGCCAAGCCCATCTTTCCACGCATACCATATCTGGTTGTCGGCGGTATCGTAGCTCTCGAAATCGTCCACGACCAAATATTCCTGTGTCGTAAAGTTCCAGATATCACCCTGCCATATTGCCGGAGTCTCAGTGTCATTTACCTCATCGACCCGCCAATAGTAAATCGTGCCCAAATCGAGGGTCAACGGGCCGTGGCTGGTTTCGGTTAGCGTAGTAACCGGGGCGGCGCCGTCGATTACAGCCTGCTCGTCGGAGCTGATGTAAACACTGTGCTCGGCAGCTTCTCTTCCTGCTCCCCAGTCAAGGAACAAATCCAGGTCAACCTCTGTTGCTCCAGATTCGGGATCGGGTTGTCTTGCATGGACAGGTATGTAGAAGAAGCGGATCTCGCTGAGACCGGATTCATCGAAAATACCTTCCCAGTTGCTGTTGGCTGTAAGCCTGACATATTTTGCCGCTACACCTTCAAAATCAATAGTAGTATCGTGTGCATAGTTAGGCTCGCCGGGCGCTCGAGTAAATTCGTGAGTAGTTCCCAATGTCGTATAGTCGATGCCGTCTGCTGAGTACTCGATAGTAACATCCTTGAATCCTAAGCCGATCCGTGACTCCAGACTATCATTAGAGTTCCATACCCACATCTCATGCAGTTTATAAGCTCTTTCGAACTCGAATTTGATCCAGGTCGGCAGAGGTCCACCTTGGCTGCTCAGCCACATATTACCGACACTGTCATTGGTATGCAATAAACCACTATCGTCGAGCCCGGAGCCGTTCACGGTATTTCCAGCCTCTTTACCTTCTTCACTGCTCGAAGCCTCAACGATAATATTTTCGACGGGATAAGCTAATAGCTCGACGGTAAAACTCCAGATATCACCTGTGTGTATCGTGTTTGAGGCATCGACAGCATCTACCCGCCAGTAGTAAGTCTCGCTGAGTTCGAGACGCTCGGCGACACTGTATGTGTTAATATTTACGCTGCCCTTGTAAACACCGCCCGGATCAACCGCCGTGGTAGCCTGCTCGACATCGTCAAAAACAGTTCCGAAATATACATCGTGCTTAACAGCACCTGTTCCCGGCTTCCAGCCAAGGACTACATCATCCCGTGTCTTATCTATCTTCTCATCAACAGGGTCAGGTTCGGAATTCCCCGGGCCTCCTATACCCACTACCGTTGTGATATTTCCTTCAAACGTTGCTGATACGGTACCTGTCCCGCCGTATGCAATCATTATACCGCTACTGATTAAAGTCTCGACCAATTCGACCTGATTGCCGGCCAGCGTGAATCTTCCTTCCCCGGAAATGTCTATCAATCCGGTACTCTCATCGCCCCCGGCGGTTACGGTTATGGCGGGATCAGCAGCCAGATCAATAGTCCCGCCGCGCAGGTACACCGTGCCGGAACTTCCATCCCTGAGGGCCAACTGCAGTTCGGCATCCGAGTGCAGATAGCCGCCGCTCATATCGATAGTACCATTACCATATCGCCCGCATTCTATACGCTCAGCTACGAGAATCGTCGTGTCGGCGCCGCTGATATAAAGGTATCCTACCGGCAGGGGTACACTTTCTTTCCGGCCGAGGCGCAGCTCACCGCCAACGTTCAGAGTCGCACCGCCGGTTATGGTCAATTCGCCAATTGTGCCATCCGCATAAGCGATTCTAATCTGGCCACAACTGACGGTGCCTCCGTCAAGCGTTGGCCAGATGAGAGGAGTCCCATTTTCTATATCGACCCTTTCGCCTGCTACAGGCAGGATGGGATCCCAGTTAGCCGGGTTCATCCAATCGCCGTCACCGGCTGCGCCTGTCCAGTCCGTGGCTCTGACGACCGTAACGTTGCCGACCAAACCAACCACGAAAATAACGGAAACTAAACATGACCATTTTCTAAGCATGGCACTCTCCTTCCAAACCATCTGTTGGATTTGCTCCACCTGTCGAATCTCAATTTATCGCCCGCCAGTATGAGACCGCTATATGAGCCGGTTCGGCAAAACAGACTATGTTCGTTAATCATACAATTGCCAAATCTTGTTTTTACTGCTCCATTTACAACTCTAACATACTTGCGCCCTGATGTCAAGTCCAAATGGCCCAAAATCAGGGCTACCGCATCTAAATTCCCAATATTTTTTGTAGATATTTTTCATCCCAGCCTGCTTTGTGTTGTTTTATTTTGATGCCGCACTTGGCCGTTTTTTCTTGTTTTAGTAGGTTTAACGCTATTCTACGCAAACGAGAGACATTTTCAGCACCGAAGCCTTTGCGAATTCGGCTGTCATCTTCGCCAAAGCTGACATCAAGACTCCAGTGCAATTTGTTTTCGATGCCCCAATGGCTGCGAATCATCCGGCCGATGGTTTCTGCGTCTATGCCGGAGAGACTGCTGATGAAGTAACGCCTTTCAGTGCTGACTTTATCGCCGATGATTCTTTGGGATTCAACGGCGATCAGGCTCGATAAACCAAGCCAATCTTTGCGGTCTTGTATCCACTGAATATCTTGGCTGTACCAGACTTTTCGTATTTCAACTCGGCCATGGCCACCATCGGTTGTATGATTATAATCGTAATCGCCACTATTGGTAATCGCATCATCCATAAATAATTTCACTTCTTCATGCAACGTACCTTGATTGCCTTTTAAGCTGAAAATATAATCGCCATTAGATTCTTTGATCTTTTCAGCGATCTTCTTCTGGCAGCCCATTGCATCTATAGTTACTACAGAACCGTCTAAAACCAGCATTTCAAGCAATTTTGGTATCGCGGTTATTTCATTACTTTTTTCATCAGTGGCAACCTGACCGAAGACCATTTTGTTTTCGCAAGCCCATGCACTTACGATATGAATCGCAGATTTGCCATCCACATTATTATGTGAACGCCGTAGTGTTTTGCCGTCGATTGCAATGATATCACTCTGGTGATTCGAGACTGCCTTGGTCCACCGCTGAAAACATGCTTCAAATTCGTTAGGCTGCAATGCTGAAATCACTCGTCTGAAAGTGTCGTCAGAGGGTATGCCGTTGGGCAATTCCAGAAACGTTTCAAGCCATTGCTGTTTGCACTGACCGAAAAAAGCCATCTCGGTCCATCCTTCGGCTCCACAAATAATCGCACAAATCGCTATCGCCAGGATATCTTCCAATTTGTGCAGTTTTGTCCGCTCAATTCTAGGGTCTGTAACATCGGTAAAGTAATCTAACAATCTCATGCTCATCCGTAAACTCCTGTATAGTAACAACATAACAATCTATACAGTAGTTATCGTGCCGCCGCTGGCGATCTCTTGAGTCATAAAAAAATTAGATGCGGTAGCC
>JBARRE010000503.1:0-5780 GCA_049644065.1 Sedimentisphaerales bacterium
CTTACCGTATGTATTTTTCCTGGCGGCCAAAAGAGTCGATTGCTTTGGTCGAAAGCCCCGATGGGATACACTGGAACGAGCCGGAAATCGTATTGGGACCAAATCCTGAATCCGGCTGGGAGGATCGTATCAACAGGCCCGTCGTCGTCAGGCGAAAAGATGGATATCATATGTGGTACACGGGACAATCACCCAGTCGATCGTGGATAGGCTATGCTGCCAGTGATGACGGAGTAACGTGGAAACGCCCCGGCAATAAACCGGTCCTGTCGGCTGAGGAACCCTGGGAAAAGGTTGCTGTTATGTGTCCCCACGTCATTTGGGACGAAGAAAAAGCACTATTTCGGATGTGGTACTCGGGCGGTGAGCAGTACGAGCCGGATGCGATCGGCTACGCTGAAAGCCCGGACGGCCTGCGCTGGAGAAAGCGGCCGTCCAATCCGATATTTGCCGCAGACCCGCACAATGAGTGGGAACAACACAAAGTGACAGCGTGTCAGGTGGTTCGGGACGAAGATCGGTACCTGATGTTCTATATTGGCTTTAAAGATCTTCATAAGGCCCAGATCGGTATGGCCCGTTCGCGCGACGGCATAACCGGCTGGCAGCGCTATTCGGAAAATCCGATTATTGCACCGGGCTATAATACATGGGATGGTGATGCCTGTTACAAACCTTTTGCTATATACGAAAAGGAAGCAGACCGCTGGCTTTTGTGGTATAATGGACGGTTAAAAAGTGTCGAACAGATCGGGATGGCAATTCATGAAGGAAAATATCTGGGCTTCTAATGGACGACGATTTCATTTATAAGAAGGGGCAATGATGGCAGGAAAGACACGTTGGCATGATAGCTCTGTGGTTACATTTCTTTCTGTAGCTGTGTTGTCCATGCTGAGTTCGGTTGTTGCGGATGCTGCTGAGGTCACGACGATGACTTATGAACAGGCTAAGCAAAGAATGCTTGATCGCCAGATCCCCAAATTCTGGATTGGTGACGTCGATGGCCTGGCATCTCGTTTCAAAAAGCTGACTCACGGCCAGGTCAGGACAATAGCGATATCCCCTGGCGGCAGGCCGATACATCTGGTTACTTACGGCCAAAAAGAAAAACTCGGGCACAAGGCCAATTTCAATTCCGCCATTGGGGCAAGAGAGCCGGCTGCATATATGGACAAGCCGGCGAGAAAATTGCCCGTTATCCTTTTCGTCGGTCCCGTGCACGGGGCGGAAGTCGAAGGCCTGACAGGTTTAGTCAACTTTATACACATCATGGAGAGCGGAGAAGACCTAAGGGGAAAACAGCAGGTGAAACTTCGTGCCCTCGGTGAGCAGTGCCGGCTGCTGATCATACCGGAAGGCAATCCGGATGGAATCGCGCGCTTCGAGCCTCGCAGCCTCTGCGGCATGGAGGGTATCGATCTTCGATTCTGGGGCCAGGGTACCTGGAGCGACGATACTTTCTGCGGCTGGCCCCAGAGCAAACGCCGACACCCGATGGCCGGTGACGACGTCGGATTCTTAGGCTGCTATTTCAACGATAAGGGAATAAATCCCATGCACGATGAATTCTTCGACCCGATGGGGCCGGAAGCGCCGGCCATTTTGAAGGTCGCCGCCGCCGAAGGGCCCGATCTGGCCGTCTCGCTTCACTGCCATGAGAATAAACCGGCTGTTCTGCGCCCGGCTTATGTCACTATTGAAATCCAGCAGGATATTCGTTCGCTGGCAGAGCGGTGCTATGGAATTCTTGCCGAGCGAGGCTTGCCTCATGCGGGCCTTTTCGAAGTCAAATCCGAAGGCGGCAGAAATCCCAGTCCGTTCAATCTTACAAGTGCTCTGTACCACATCAGCGGTGCAAGTTCGTTTACGTTCGAATGTCCCCACGGGCTTAAAGAAGGCTGCCGGGTGGGCTTCGATCAGATTCTCGATATACAACTTTCACTTTATGAGGCGATGCTGCGACATGAAATTGACAAAAAAAGACCTTAGTTATTCGACCACCAGGAATCTGATAAATGTGCTTGCCGCGGGGATTTCTCTCGTGTTGCTGTGTGTGACGCCGGGACTTGGCGCCGAGTTAAAGCTGGACGAACGTCCTGCCGAGCCAGGCGAATGGGGTTATCGCCCTGCCGCCGGTTCGGTCTCGCAGGTGAATCCGCCGAGCTTTACCTGGCGACCCCAAACCGGCTTTACGTGGGAGGTCTGGTGTTCTAATGACGCGGAGTTCAAAAAGATCGAATATCGTGCGGGTGATTTGGAATTCAACGTGCACTGCCCGCCCCGGATTTTTAAGCCGGGGACTTATTCGTGGCGCTACCGAGGCAAAGATAAAAACGGCCAATACACAAACTGGAGCGAGTCGCGAACTTTCACGATTGCCGATGAAGCAGCGACAATGCCGCTGCCGGCTCGTGAGGAACTTATCGCCCGCATCCCGAAAAGCCATCCGCGGCTGTTCATGCGACCGGAAAACCTCGGCCGGCTGCGAGAGCTGGCCTCGGGAAGTATGAAGCCCGAGTACGACCGGCTTGTCAAAGAATGTGAAAGGATTATGTCCAGACCACCTGCGACCGCCGAGCCGCCGAAGTATCCGGAGGGTACCATCAGCAACAGCGATCCATGGCGCGAGATATGGTGGGGCAACCGGACTTATACCATCCGGGCGTTAAACAGTGCCGCTACTCTCGCGTTCACCCGGCTGCTCGGCGGATCGGAGAAGTACGGCATCGAGGCCAAACGAATCCTGCTTGAATGCGCCAAGTGGGACCCCAAGGGCAGCACAGGCTATCGCTACAACGACGAGGCGGGCATGCCTTACAATTACTACTTCTCCCGAACATATACATTCGTTAACGACCTGCTGAGCGAAGATGAGAAATATATCTGCCGGCAGGTGATGAAAGTCCGCGGCGAGGAGATGTACCAGCACCTGTGCCCGCGTCACCTATGGCGCCCGTATTCGAGTCACTGGAACAGGGCGTGGCATTTTCTCGGTGAGGTCGGCATTGCTTTTCTGGGCGAGGTCGACGGAGCCGAGGACTGGGTATGGTTCGCAACCAATGTGTTCTTCAATGTGTATCCTGTCTGGAGCGACGACGACGGCGGCTGGCACGAGGGAACATCCTACTGGTCCAGCTATCAGAACCGTTTCACATGGTGGGCCGATGTGATGCGCGAGGCGATGGGGATCAATGCTTTCGATAAGCCGTTCTACTCGGAGGCGGGCTACTACGCCATGTATCTAATGCCGCCCGGCAAAGTGGGCGGCGGATTCGGCGACTTAACCGCAAGACGAACGGCAAGAAGTAACGTGCCGTTGGTCAGCACTTTCGCCGCACAGGCACAGAACGGACACTGGCAGTGGTACGTCGAGCAGCTTGGCGGCCCCGATCCTGCCGACGGCTATATCGGTTTTATCCGCGGCGGACTGCCCATGGTCCAATCCACTCCGCCCGATGATCTGCCCGAATCCCGCATATTCGGCGGCACAGGACAGGCATACCTTAACACCAGCCTGACTGATGCTGCCAATAGCGTTCAGGTCGTCTTTAAATCCAGCCCGTTCGGCACGCAGTCCCACGGCTACGAGGCGAATAATTCATTCCTCCTGTGGGCCTATGGCAAACGACTGCTTATCCGCTCGGGCTACCGGGACAGCTACGGCAGTAAACATCACACAGACTGGATGTGGAGCACTCGCTCGGTCAATAATATTACCGTAAACGGCAAAGGCCAGGGCAAACGAACCTCCAAAGCCCAGGGCGAAATCATCGCCTTCAAAACTACGCCGGCCATGGATATCGTCATAGGTGAGGCGGGAAGTGCCTACGAACCGCCGCTCGAACGGTTCACGCGAGCCATAATTTTTATCAAACCTGAATTGGTAGTCGTTTACGACCGCCTAAAATCCAGGGAACCTTCAACCTATGAATACTGGCTGCACGCCATCAACAAAATCGATATCAAAGGCCAGCGTCAAATCCAGGTCCGAAACGATGACGTGGTCTGTGACATAGATTTTTTGACGCCGTCCAGCCTGAGCTTCGAGCAGACCGACCAATACGACCCGAATCCTCGTCCTCGTATCACGCTGCGCGAGTGGCACTTGACGGCGATGACGCCGGAAAAGTCGAAACGGATGGAGTTCGTGACACTCTACCGCCCGCATCGAGTTGCGGATGATGTTCCGAACGAAGCGACGCTGGAACGGATTGAAGGCGGCTATGTACTGAAAGCCAAACTGTCAGACGGACAGTTTACGGCACTGCTGCCGATCTCCGGCAATGTCACACTAAAGGCCAACGGCATAGAAAGCGAAGGTACGATCAAATGCCGGTTGGAGAAAACCGATAGGCAAGCTGTAGTCCTCGGGCTTGAGGAATAATCGGATAGACGAATACTTCAAACGTGCCAGAAGATGTGCATAGGCATCGTGTACGTATCCTTCCGTGGCTTGATCCCTCGATGGGGCAATCGAATTAAACCACCAATTAAACCTTATAAAGTCCTTGGTTAAGTATAATCGCTAAGTGGTATTGGTAGGTACCATGCAATGTCATATAGCGAATATTATGAAGCTAACGTTATTAATTGTAGCTACTATGAAATAATCACATTTAGGCATCTCGTATGCATCCTGTCGTGACCTGAGCCCACGGCAAAACACAGCGAATTTCTCATCGAAACGAGCCTCATAAATTTGATGGGGCAACAATGAATGCTAAGTCGCAATGGCCGCTACCATGCAATGTCACTTAGCCGCTATTACGAACATCAGATTTCTTTTTCGAAATTCTCAAATCACTTTTACAAATGAGGTTAAGCAGGTGCAGACCGCTTCCATAAATGGAGTGGGCATCGATTGTTGATTCTCGCAGTTCGACAAGGCGATTTACATTGATCCCGGACTAAACAGAGTTGCGGCGGAGCGAAGACCTGATTAAACTTCCTTTCATATCGTGTCCCCAGCCTTACGGGCGAGCATAGCGAATCCCTTGCAACCAGATGTTGAACTATCTCGGTCGACTCCCCACATCCAGGTGCCCTTTGCTTAAAGTGAACACTTTTGCATACCGCGGAGGTGACCACAATAAGGCCAGTATAAAATCGTATCTCCCCGGCTAGCGCGGGGATAGGCTGCACTGAGACATTCGGTTTAGAATGGTAGACGCCTCTTATTCTTGACTGGATCCCTCGCGTGTGCTCGGGGTGACAAAAGGAGCTTCCTCGGGCTTGTCTGCAGCCTCGAAAACCAGACTCTCGCTCTTCTCGACGAAATTATAGCGATATATTAGGCTTCGGTCTCTTGCCCATAGGTAGAGACACTCATGTTCCGCCGACATACCCAAAAGAAGAGATGATCTCTCAGGGATTTGGATTGTGTTAATGATATGTCCTTCTCGGTTGAGTACGTATATTCTTTGTCCGCCATCTGAAAGGCATGCAACAACAAAGCCATCGTCCGTGAGTAAACCTGTTATATCTTCCGGCAATTGACAAAGCAGCGTGTTATCGCGGAATATCTTGCTGCCTGAGGCATAGACAACAGAACCATCTGAACTCCCCCTCGCCAGATAGATCTCTGCCGCCTGCTGTACTTCTTTTATCTCACATGACATGTTTTCAGCATCTAATTGGATTTCTGACATCACCATGTTGTCATCTTCGCTGTATCCTCCAACAGCAGTATATAGACGATGGTCGTCCACCCACAATCGGTTAATAGTTGCCGGAACATGTGAAATATCGATGGTTTTGCCGTTGTCTTTTGAAAATCC
>JBARRE010000504.1:0-3396 GCA_049644065.1 Sedimentisphaerales bacterium
CGCCGGGAAGTTAATATTTGGCTTTTGTTTGCGTATTCCCGGCTTTCCTGCTATTTTGCCCTAATTATCCATTTATACTTGAGCAACAGCATTTTAAAGGAACCGATTATGACTCTTGGAAGTTGCTTTATCATTCTCTTATCCGTTATTAATGCCGGCCCTGGGGCAAATAGCTCTGCAAATCCCTATGCCCAATGGGAGAATGGGCCGCCGCACAATGCAAATTTTTTCCCTATAGCCGTCTGGCTGCAAAACCCGAGAAACGCCAAGAGATACAGGCAGGCCGGGATTAACACCTACGTCGGAGTCTGGAGGGGGCCGACGGATGAGCAGCTCGCAGAGCTGAAAAAGGCCGATATGAAAGTCATCTGCCATCAAAACAAAACGGCTCTAAAGCACATAGATGACTCGACGATTATTGGCTGGATGCACGGCGATGAGCCGGACAACGCCCAATCATTAGGACAAGGCAAAGGCTATGGTCCGCCGATTTTACCCAAAAAGATCACCGATGACTATTATAAGATACGACAGGCCGATCCGACCCGGCCGGTGATTCTGAACCTCGGCCAGGGCGTGGCCTGGGACGGCTGGCACGGGCGGGGCGTTCGGACAAACCACCCTGAAGATTACCCCGAATACGTCAAAGGCTGCGATATTGCCTCGTTCGATATCTACCCTGCCGTTCACGACAAACCGGAGGTTGCGGGGAATCTCTGGTTCGTCGCAAAAGGCGTCGAGCGTCTGACGAAATGGGCTGAGGGCAAAAAAGTGGTCTGGAACTGCATCGAATGCACCCGAATCAGCAATCCGGCGAAAAAAGCCACGCCGCACCAGGTCAAATGCGAGGTTTGGATGTCCATCATTCACGGCTCGATGGGGCTTATCTACTTCGTCCACGAATGGGAGCCGAGGTTCAATGAATCGGCTCTTCTGAGCGATGCCGAGATGCTTTCGGCGATAACCGCGATAAACCGGCAGATTACCGAGCTTGCGCCCATACTGAACAGCCCGACGATTGAGGCGACCGCGAGCGTCTCATCGAGCAACGAAGCCGTACCTGTCGATATGATGGTCAAAAAGCACAATGGCGGGATGTATCTTTTTGCCGCCGGGATGCGAGGCGACAAAACAACGGCAACATTCACCCTGCAGCACGCGGAGGGCGTAAAAACCGTGGAAGTAATTGGCGAGAACCGTACAATCGATGTCAAGAACGGCGTTTTCAAGGACAACTTCAAGGCCTGGGACGTGCATCTTTATAGAACTAAATAATCGCATGCAAAGATTACACGCTGGAAACTGCCTGAAACTAAATATGCAAATGGCTGTTTTTGACTTAAAATCGCGTTTTAAGCCCGCGAAGCGCACACCTGCCGCTATGGAACGCAGCGAAATAGCGGTCAGGTAGAGCGTCTTGTTAGCATCTCTTTAACTTTTCAATAGATTCTGCCATTAAATCCCTATTACGTGGATGGTCTTCCTGCCTGATTGCATGCGTTAGACAAGAGATTGTGTTGTCCATGTCAATAGATCCAATTTCACCAACAGCCCACACAGATAGGTGACGTACAAAAGGATTATTGTGCGATAGGAAGCCAAGCACACTATTCAAGTTACCTTGTTGATTTTCCCCTAAACGCACAAGAGAATAGAATGCGCCCACTTTGACTGAATCGTCGGGGTCATGTGTCAGAGTATTAAGAACACTGACGATTTCAGCAGTTCTCTGCCCCAGTTTGCCCAGCGCAATTGCCAGGAATCTTCTGACGTCGAAGCTCTCGTCATTAGAAAGCAGCAGTAGTTCTGGTATTGCAGTGATACCTCCAGAACCCAATTTGGCAATCTCACAGACAGCCTGACCACGGATATTTGTATCAGGAATGCGTAGTGCAGCGATATAGGATTCAAAAGTATTGGTCACCGATGGGTCAATCTGTTGCATGGCATGTAAGCATGTAGCCTTGAGTTTGGCATGCTTTGTGGTCTCGAAAAGGCTTGCAAGAGACAAGAGAGCTTTCTGTGCGCCTCCACCGACATGGCCGAGTGTCGCGGCAGAGTAACCTTTGACATCCTCCTCACTCGAATTCAGTGCACTGATGAGAACATCGATCAAATAGGCATCAAAGTTCTGTGCATATTCCCTGTACTGCCAGATTGCTCCACTGGCAACTGTTGCCCAGTCGTTTGATTGAGTTTCGATTGTTGCATCCAAGGTTGCAGCAAGCACAGGTAAAGCATCTTCGGGATTACATGAAAAACGAGAGAGGGCCTCTGCAGAAAAGATTCGAGACCATCCATCATCGGTGTATATCATGTTCCGAAGTGACTCTGCCCATCCCCGATACGTTGGTCCCATTTTTCGGAGTTCTATCCATGCGTATTCTCGTTCTTTCAAATCTGAAGAGCTGCTCATCCGCCTGATTAATTTAGATACGTGTGGGTCAGTAGTTAAACGGTCGATATCCTGAATCGCTCTTCGGGCTAGGTTTGACGATGTTTTTTGGAGCGCAAGCGTCCGAGCCTTTACAATCGCACCAATATGCTCTTTGTCGTTATTATCAGGCATATTTTTAACTTTTAAGCCTTACCAGTCCGTTTCGGGCATCTTGAATCTCAGAGTCAATGGAAGCCGACATTTCTGCAAGGATGTCTCTGCCTATCGAATCCGCATCATGTACTTTGACCATTAAAACATGAATGTCGGATGTCATTATCCTGGAGACTTCCTCCTCGATTTCAGATATACGTCTCTTGATCTGCGCTATCGATCGAACAGTTCTTACCAGCTCGGCAGCGGTTCCTTCGCCTGATACGGTCTCCGGACTTCCTTGCCATCGCTCAAGAATGTTTTTCATCTTAGCGATGTCTTTTCGTGCATAGGCTTCGTTCAATTCGGCCATCAGCCTTGTTCGGAGAGAACGAGACTTGTCGTCTGTTGCCTTATCGGGATGAATAATGGAAGCAATTTTTCGATACAGTTTCTTTGTATCCTCTGAATCTTCAGACTTAAATGAGTCTGTTTGGGGTTCGATCTCGACGCCCTCGTATTCCTCAGCGGCCTTTCTCGCACGTGTTCGAGCTCTCAAAGCTTCTTGGTTCAACTCATGATCTTGGGGCTTCTGTCTGGCTTTCAACTCAGCGATCTGTGCCCGAAGTTCGTCGAGTTCAACGTACCTTTTACCAACCTCGAAATAGTAACGGCGCTGAAACGCCGCAACAGTAAGTTTGAGTTCCTCAAGATCGAGTTCTTTTACAGCAAGTAATTGAGATAACTTCTCTATCTCGGCCTTCTTCATTGCGAGTTCATCTTCTTCGGGCGTATTCGTATTGATTAAATCATTTATCATTTTTCCCTCGTGTCCTATGATAATTGAACGGCCGGATAACTCAGCC
>JBARRE010000505.1:0-3116 GCA_049644065.1 Sedimentisphaerales bacterium
GAATAGAGTTTTGCACAAATCTGAAGCTGTTTGAGATTGTTCAGGCAGGCCACTTCTCGGGACTTTGCCCTGGCCAGAGAAAGCACAGGTTGCAAAAGCGCGGTGAGAAGTGCGATAATTGCGATGACAACCAGCAGCTCGACCAACGTGAATCCCGGGACATGCCATCCGACCGGCGGGTTGACGGCCGTTCCATCCTTTATGTCCGAGATATTGCAGAACATAATTGACCTCTGAGTCCGATGTAGCATTTTTGCACTCAATACCCAGTCTTCTTCGGCTCAATCCTTTTTCCTTAGGAAATCCGGCCTGGCCTTGTTTCGTCTTCGGTCGGGCTGGAGGTATTTGTAGCCGGAGTTGGGATTATCTTTGTCGTAGGTGAAAGCATCGCGGTTTTCTATGAAATGTTTGACGTAGTTGACCGGGATGGCAAAGCCGAGTCCGCCGAGGAATATATATCCCATATTGGTTACGCCGATGACCTCACCTGCCAGATTGAACAGCGGGCCGCCCGAGTTGCCCGGATTGATATCGGCGTTGGTTTGTATATACAGAAGACCTTCGAAGGCCCTGTTTTTCGTGCTGATGACGCCGTTGGTGACAGTCCTCTCGAGCCCCATCGGGTTGCCGATTGCAAAAACCTCTTCGCCTGCTTTGATGCGGCCGATATCGCCGAGGTAAACGAACGGGACTTTAGTATCGCCGAGGTCCTCGACCTTCAGCAGGGCCAGGTCAACAAAGGGATTAATGGCTTCTATTTTGACCTTTTTGAATTTTTTTGTTTCAAAGCCGTTCTTCGCTTTTCGGAACACCGTAACTTCGATCCTGGTTTCCTTTTCTATTACGTGATAGTTGGTTATCAGGAATCCGTCTTCGTTAATGAAGAAGCCGGAGCCGGAACCGCCCGGACTTGAGATTTTTACGACCGCTTCGGAGACTATGTCCACGGATTTTTCGATCGTTGTTTTTTTAAGATTGGCGGTTTTGTACAGCCGATCGGGCGCATTATCGACAGGCTGCAATGCGGCTTCGGCGTCCGCGTCATTGGCATCAGCGTCCTCGGCTTCGGTGGTCTCGCCGTACTTGTATTCGAGTATCTTGTCCTTTGGAATAGTCAGAACCGTTATGCCGATATCGATGTACAACTGCGCCTGCTTTTCCAGAATTATCTTACCGGTTATAATCTGCCCTTCTTTGAGGACAATCCTGTCGGCAAAACACAGTGCACAGCCGCACAGTAGAACAAGAGCACAAAAATACTTATGACTTATGAACTTATTTGTCGTGTTCGCAAACATATATCACTCCAAAATCAGGCTCAATTGCTCAGAACCCGGTCGACAATACTATTTCTCATTTCTTACTTAAAGTCATTGTAAAGGTTGTCGATTTTCGACGCAAACACAAAAATCGGGGCTGTCGCTATATCAGTCGCCGGCTAAGCCCACACTGCAATTCTTTGTGGTAAATGACCGGCTGCAGCAAATTAATCTCGCTAATTCCGGCGGAAAAGTTATAATGGAACCTGTAAATACTGTTATTTCAGGGCTAAAGTTGCCGAAAAATATAATTAGTGTTTGGCGAAAATCGCCCATATCTGAAACTAAGGAAAATACAGATGATAAAGTTACTTTTTAATAAATCAGCGGTGTCTTTTTTCTGGCTGTTAGCGACGATTTGTTATTTGTGCCCCACAGAGGCATTTGCCTCGGCGGCCCAGCAGTCAAATTCACAATCTGTCGTTAATCCTGCTGCGAAAGAATCAATAGTCGTAGCGAGGATAGCCTATTACACGATTATAAGAGAAGAGCTTGAGAAGAGACTGATGACCGAGCTTCACCCTTATGACTATGATAACTACGACGAGAATGCCGTGCCGGTCGATGCCAAAACGGTGCTTATGAAAATGGTCGCAGAAAAAGCCATGATAATCGAAGCCCGCGCACAGGGTTATCTCGAAAATGAGGCGATCAGCACTTCGGTCACACGGTTCAGCGAAAGAAAGCTTGTCAATCTTTTGTTACAAAGGCACGTGGAAGGCAAAATAAATGTGACGGAAGATGAAATAACACGGAGGATGCAGGCCGACCCCAAGCTGGACAAGGCGCGTGCGAAAGCGATGATCGAAAGAGCAAAAACCAACATGATGCTGGATCAGTATTACAGCGAGATATACAGCAAGTCTGGTGTCAAAAAGTTAAGCGATAATTTACCGAGAGTCATCCAAATTCACGAAAGGCTGTTACGTAATCCGAAACAATCCCGCAACGTAGGATTTATCCGTACGTCTCAGGTTAAAGACGAATTGACGCCGGCAGAGAAAAACATTGTGCTGGCACAGTATAATTCCGGAAAAATAACGCTGAAAGACTGGTTCGAAGCGCTCTGTGATATTGTCCCGCCGCGTCGTCCGCGAGACCTGAATACTCCGAAGGGTGTCGATCAGTTATTGGTGCGGGCCCTGCGAATGCCGCTGCTTGTCTCTGAGGCCAAAGCGCTTAGACTCGACAGGGATAAAGATTTGTTAAAACAGGTCAGAGATTATGAGGACAGGAGTCTGCTCAGTGAAGCCATGACCGCGAAGCGCAAAGAGCTAAAAGTACCGACGACCGAGCAGATTATCGCCTACTTCGGCAGAAACAGAGAAGCGTTCGGAACAAGTAAAAGCCTGAAGATCGACCTGATCTGGTGTCAGGACATTAAGACCGCCAAACAGGCAAGAGCTGCACTTGATAGCGGCGAGGATTTCGAAGCAGTCAGACAACAATACTCTCTCGAAAAACAGGGCAAACCCTTTACTACGCATCCCGGCAGCGAGGGATTGTTCTGGAAGGATTTATGGGCGGGCAATCCGAATCAAATCATCGGCCCCGTGAAGGGTTTTTACCAGCAGGGGATTAGTTGGCGCATCGTCAAGATACTGGAAAAGGCCCCCGGCAAAGAGAAGCCATACTCAAGTAACATGGAAGGACAGATTAAAAGCAGAATAATGAGCGAACAGAATAAGGCCTTGATCGCCCTATACGGCAAAGAGCTGCTGAAAAAATATCCGCACCAGATTTACACCGACAAAATTAAAGATATCGATCCGCTGAATATACCATAGCGACCAAAAC
>JBARRE010000506.1:0-1894 GCA_049644065.1 Sedimentisphaerales bacterium
TTGTCTCAAAACGTCACTGATAAAGATATAGGTTTTCGTAACGACACTTGAATTCTGATAATTCGTCTTGAAAGCAGCGGCCCGGATGACAGTCGTGCCGCTGATTGTAAGAGGACCTCTATATACGATGCCGGTATTCGACTTCGGCGTCGAGCCGTCCAGCGTGTAGCGTATCTCCGCTGCTCGCGTGGGCGCCGAGAGCGTCAACTGGAAAGCCGTGTCGTAGAATCCACGCTCGGCACTGAATTCGACGTCCTGTACGACGTCTACCACCTCGTCCATGTAGAGTCGGCCGGTATCTGAGGATTGGGCGCGCACTTCGGCTCCAGCAGCACTAAATCCAAAGCATAACATCAGAAATACAACAGCAACTAAAGATTTTGACCCGATCCTCATCCTAAACCTCATAATTGTTCTTCTTTACCCTTCTTTGTCATTACCCCCCACATAGATACTGCATTATAGCATATTTATGGATAAAAAGTGATGGCTTTGCTCAGCAAAAATCCTTTCCTGTTTATTTACAAGCATTTACATACAATTGCTAACTTGCGGAAAATCTCACAGACACGACTGATCTTTCGCTGTCTCCGGGTCATTACCCGGCTGAGTTGACAATCTTCGGTCTGGACAATCCCATCGAGTGTTTGTATAATATGAAAATACTCTTAAGGATCATCAAGCATTGTTTTTTTTGGAGTAAACAGCGTGAAGAGCCTGCTTTAGCTGTTAATAGTACTATGATGAAATACAATATTTTATTTTATATCGTAATACTGATAACGCCGGTAGCGTCCGCGAATCTCCCCTCACTCGAAATCCTCAACAGCGGCGTTTTCACTCAGTCCCTGGAACATCTCCCTGGCGAGTTTGACAACATTGAAGAAATCATTTTCGTACAGCGCGGCGGATACGAAGATCCGCACTGGTACGCAAATATTGGCTACTTCTGTGATAATGAGAATGATCCTGCCTATACGACGGGTGCACAGCTCTGCAAATTAAACTTAAAAACCGGTAAGATTTCTATCCTGCTGGAAACGGCCAAAGGTTGTATCCGCGATCCTAAAGTTCACTACAACGCAGAGAAAATCATTTTTGCCTGGCGAAAAGATGGCCGACAAAATTACAATCTCTATGAGATTAACGTCGACGGCACCAACATCCGGAAGATTACTTCAGGGCCTTTCGACGATTACGAACCCGAATACCTTCCAGATGGCGGCATCGTCTTCGTCTCCACTCGCGCTCGGCGATGGGTCGGCTGCTGGATGACCCAGGTCGGCACGATCCACCGCTGCGACGGGAATGGCAAGAACATTCAAACGCTCTCATGCAACATCGAGCACGACAACACGCCGTCTGTGCTGCCCAACGGTCAGATTCTCTATATGCGATGGGAATACGTCGACCGCTCCCAGGTCGAGTATCACCATCTCTGGACGATGAATCCGGACGGCACAAATCAGGAGATATACTACGGCAACGAAGTTTCATGGGGAGTATTCCTTTCCTGCCAGCCGATACCCAATGACGAGCGCGTTATGGGAATTTACTCGCCCGGCCACGGACACCGTGACCATTACGGCTGGCTGTCCTTCTTCTCCAGAAAATACGGCCCCGATGATCCACGCGGTCTTGAACATATCATATTTCCATGGGGCAAGGGAATGCTTGCCGATCCCTGGCCGCTCAGCGCCGAAACCATACTCGCGGCCGAACTTGGCAAATCCCGGCTTGTTTTCGTTACAAAGAACAAAGACAACGACAAATACACGCCGCACGCAATCTACGAAATAAAAAACAACGACAAAAAATGGCTCACCCAGTCGCCCCGTCCCATCATAAAACGCCCCCGCGAAAGAATCATCGCAAACCGTTCCGATTCGGCCAG
>JBARRE010000507.1:0-13214 GCA_049644065.1 Sedimentisphaerales bacterium
CAAATAACAGATCCGAAGGCACGTTTGACAGGATGCTATTTGAAAAAACAAACCCAATTTTCAAAAGGGCAAAATTAGCTTAAGTATCTATATGAAAGGAGATTATGAAGAATTTTACGCGTTGAAGGCGGCGAAAAAAAAAGCCAATTCAAAGCCAATAATATCGTTCAGTGTTCGGCGTTCAGAGTTCAGCGTCAAAACGAGGAAAAGTAATTTGAAAAAACAAACCCAATTTTCTGGTGGGGTAAATTGGTGCAAACTCTTATTTGAAAGGAAATTATGAAGAAAAAACGGCGGTTTGGGCTCGAAAAAACAAAGCCAATTCAAAGCCAAATTCATACGTATCGATGGTTTTTGTGCTTATTGCAGAAAAGATTGGTGCTTCTGTTAGCGGTTTGCTAAGGCCGGGGCGACCACATAGGGTTACCGCTACCTGGGCATTGCGACTGCTTCGATTTCGAATAGCAGGTCGGGGCGGCAGATGTCGCAAATGACCGTTATCCAGGGCCAGTCGAGATTGCCTTTTATGGAATTGAATACTTCCTCGACCTCGGTTGTTTTACAGTAGGCTATGACTTGAACGAGGTCATTTTCGCTGGACTGCATTTCGCTGAGAACGGCTCGAACGTTCTCTATCGTTGCATTTATCTGGCCTGCGGCATCGCCGATATTCGTGGTGGCACCGTCGGCATCGATTGAGGCGGTTCCGGAAACATATACTGTCTGGCCGGCCGGCGTAGTTGCTTTCGAAGCTCGTGAGAATGCTGAGCCGTAATTCAGGGCACAATGTTGTTTGCCGGTAACCTGTAGGTATTGCGTGGAATCGGCCGGTTCGAGGACCGCTTCCAGATCCATTGCACAATGGCCGCCATTATCCGGGCCAAGCCCGATTCCCGTGCTGGCGGGCATTGATTGGCGGGTTCCGGCTCCGATAAGCCCTCGCTCGGTGAAAAAGTTATTTCTGACATTATTAAAATCGTCGTACCAGGAAAGAATATCCTTTAACCACATCCAGGTACGCGGCACGGAAAGGAAGTCGGCGCCGAATTGCTTGAGTACCGATTCGCCCATTTCCATCATGACTTGAGCCTGTTCGGTATTCTTTCCTGCCTGAGGAGCTGAAATGCTGGAAAGAGTAAGAAGCGTGCAGCCGGGGGCTCGAAGAATCCGACCGCAGCCGGTTTGGTCCAGGCTGACGACTTCCGGCTTATTTTCCGTGCTGATAGCGTGGGCCTGGATGCCGGCAATCGGTCCGGACGAACCTTCTGCGGCCACCAAATAGCTCGGAGCCACTCCATCATCAAGGTCGCCGTAGGCCTCGGAGCGCGCTTGGCGGATAGTTTCGGTTGCTGCCAAGGTGGAAAAAACGCGTTCCTGGAGGATAAATGCATTTTTTGAACACAGAATATCCCGGATACCGGAAAAAATCTCCCGTGCCTGGTCCTGTAGTGGTGCATTTTCCCCGGGCGTGGCGGAAATATAGATTTCAGTTGCTGAGGCTGACTCGATGCTACGTGTTTCAAGGTTTGCAGTCATTTCTGAGCCTATTATCCTTCACTCTGTTCGATATTCTTACTATAAACCAGATATTCTAATTGCTGTGGCCGGAAAAATCAAGTCTAAATCCGGCTCTGATTAAAAAAGCTTTTGCTGGGTGAATTTTCATTACTCATTATTGCTTTTTTGAAGAACTGTCCGATTGTCTGAAAAGTTCAAGCGATTTGTTAATTTCCTGTATAAGCTTTGCGTCTCCGGCGGCTTTTGCGAGACCAAGCGCCTTTTCAGCCGACAGGACTGCTTCGCTGAATCGTTGTGCTTCGGCATAATTACTCGCCAGCCTGTAGTGAGCTGGGGCGTTGTTCGGATCAAGACGTACGACCTCGGAGAAATGAGTAATCGCTTCTTCGGGCCTTCCTGCATAAGAATACGCCAGAGCAAGGTTGAGGTGCATGCCAATGGGATTGTACTGTTTGTCAAGGCCGTTGGGCATACGCCGCAAAGCCTCTAAGAGATGTTTGATGGCCTCGTCATATTGCCTCTGGTGCAGCAGCGCCATACCCAAATCATGGTGTATACGGGGATCGCTCGGATTAGCCTTTAGAGCATCATTATAATGTGCCATCCCCTCCTTATACATTCGCCTGGCGTTGTACATGAGAAAGCCAAGTCTAAGGTGTGCTTCGGAATTGTTGGGATTCAGCTCCAGAGCGCGTTTGTACTCCTGGATCGCGTTATCCGTATCGCCGGCTTTGAAAAATTCATTGCCAGCTCTTACAAAAGAATAATCGTTCAGGAATTCTTCGCTGATTTTCTGAATTGCTGTGGGTTTGACATTGACAAACTCGGGGATGTTCGCGGCCCTGTCCGGGGCGGTGAAGTGTTCCAGCAGGACAGCGGGGCTGCTGTTTCCTTGCTGGTCAATGTGGGTCAGGCAGAGCTGCGTATAATCCGAATAGGCTTTTGAGGAAAACACCAGCCACTTGCCGTTAGGCGAGAAGCTGTGCCATGAGTTCATCCGGCTTGTATTGGCGCGCAGTCTTCTGGCCTTGCCTCCCTCGGCCGGTATGATGTAAAGCTCGCTGTCGGGCTGGAGCAGCATATAGCTTTTGGCTTTGCAGAACACAATCCATTTGCCGTCGGGCGAGTATTTCGCGAAGAAGTTGCTTATACCGTTGTTGGAGGCTCCTTCGATTGGTTCCGGTTTACCGCCCTTTCCTTCATTGAACGGGATTCTGTACAAATCGAATAAAAATAGTTTTCCGTCCTCGGTGAATTCCCTGCACTCTTCCCGTGTCAGAAGCACTTTGCCTTTGCCTTCGGTATCCTTGAGGTCATATGCTTTGGCTCTGGCAAAAACAATATACTTGCCGTCGGGACTCCACGCCGGATTGCTCTGGACGTATTGCGGGTCATCGGCGCCGGGAAGTGACTCAAAAATACGGGCCTGCCTGTCGTATGTGCAAAGTATGCCTTTGACGGGGAAGAAAAGCTGGGAGAATGCCAGAGGCGGCATCGGAACGAAGACGGACTTGTCTTTAACCGTGCTGACGACAAACCTGCCGTCCGGCGAGACCTGGGAGAGCAGGCCGAAGGTTTGTTCCCCATCCTCCTTTTTGTAGTCGTTCCACGTGATGATATCGCTCGTTGCGAGGACCATTTCTTCTGCGGTGCGCGTTATGACGTATGAACCCTTGCTGTTTGCATAATCCACGTCCATCGCGAAGATCTCGCCGCGTTCGGAAAAAGAGTGACAGTTCCCGCAAACCGGCATATTCTCCAGGACGATTGGAGGTTGCTGTGGCGAGGAGATATCACCGAAACGCCATCGAATAAGCGAGGGGTCCTTGACGGCGTCGACAAAGGGCAGGTTCACTTCCCGGTAGAATAATGGCGCATCGACCCGATCTTTGGATGTTCTGATTGTGATACGGCCCGCCGAGGCGATTTTCGCCGATGTTCCCTGATTGACACCCAAAATAGTCACCCGGGCATCTTTCTCCAGGGACTGCTTCTTTATAGTCTGCCATTGTTTCTGCTCAGGAGTCCACCTGGATTCGTTCGCCAGGACATTCATGCCGCCTTCGTTGTTCTGGAAGCTGATACTTACAAGCCACATGTCGGAGCTGGAATTGTCATTCCAGCGAAACGTGGGAGGCACGATTTCCGGGGGAAAAACCGTTTCATCCAGCGGGTAGTCAATCGTCAGCCTGCCGTATTCGACATTTTCCTGATAACGTGCTAATATATCTTCCGCCCGGAGCCGGCGTTCGTGAGACGTGGTTAGTAACACTATCGCAACAACGATGGCTGTCGCGCTGATACCCACAATGAGATACTTGACCGATTTGCGCATCGATTCTCTTATCGTTTATCGTTCACAAGTAGTTAGTCGTTTTGCTCGAGACATACTTTACTTAACGCAAATCGAGCAAACGAAATATTGTAAATATCGTAGATAAAGAAATCAAGCTTAAGCTTAAGACTGAGTTTTCTCACAAATAAGGCTCTGTGGCGTGAAATGTCGTATTATAGGGCCTGAGTGGCGCATCCTTTTGGATTTTGAATGTTTGCCGTACGTCATAAAAAATAATAAAAAAAGTACAAAATCGTAACAGAACGGTAACGTTCACTTGTCACAATTACTTCTGTTGAAGCAATCGTTTTTTTTGTTAATCTATTTGAAAGGAGCACGATTATGGAAAGGTTCAAGAGCATTAAAATCATTTTGTTGTTGGCTGTTATCCTGATATTTTCAGATTTGGCATTCTCATCACAATCGAATACTTCTATCGTCGGTAATTGGATGAGTAAACCAGGCCAATTCAAAATTGTATTTAGAGTCTCAAAAAATGAAGATGGGTCATTCAATGCCTACACGGATTTTCCTGACGAGGAAGCATGGGATATACCGGTAGATTTGATTTTACCCGGCAGTATGGATGTTAGATTTGATATATACAATATAAGGTGCGCTTACGAAGGGAAAATCTCTCTGAACGGGCGATCCATCGATGGTAAATTTAAAGGCCCTGATGGTGGTGGTATGCCGCTCGTGCTCGAACGAGTTGACAATCCTCCCGTTCGAACTTCAAAGCGCCCGCAAGAGCCTAAAAAACCGTATCCTTATAAAGAAGAAATCGTTTCTTTCGAAAATAGACTCGATAAAGTTACACTTGCGGGTACGTTAACCCTGCCTGAATCGCCTGGCCCATATCCGGCGGTGTTGCTCCTGTCAGGTTCCGGTGCCAGTGACCGTGACCAGCTAGTCTGGGGGCATCGTGTATTTCTTGTATTGGCGGATTACCTGACCCGGCAGGGGATAGCCGTTCTCCGATATGACGACCGGGGAGTAGGTCGATCAACAGGTGACTATGATAAAGCAACTTTTGAAGAATTCAAACGGGACGCTCTTGCCGGCGTTGAATATCTTAAAACGCTACCGGAGATTGATGCCAAAAAGATTGGACTCGTTGGGCATAGTGAAGGGGGTGCGATTGCTCCCCTGGCAGCATCCGAATCACCGGACGTTGCCTATGTTGTATTAATGGCTGCGCCTGGATTGAACGACGATTTCGAAGGATTGTTAGCACAGTTTACAGATGCCTATCGGGCCAATGGGGCCGGTGAGAAGGCCATCTCCATCAAGCACTCTATATTAAAAAAGATCTTCTATACCATAAGGCAGGAAGATGATGTGAATGTGGCAAAAACAAAAATCCGGGAGGTCCTCCGAAAGGCCAAACCGGAATTAGCAAAACTCAGCGCGGATGAAAAGCGAAAGATAGAGCTTGAATCCGTGGACACCTACTTCGATTGGCTGCTGTCGCCCGGTTTCAGTTCCATTCTGCGTTACAATCCGAAAGAAACTTTGCGTAAGGTCAGATGCCCGGTGCTTGCTATGAATGGAGATAAAGACGCCCAGATGCCAAAGGAGAGCCTGAAAGGGATTGCCGAAGCGCTCGAAGCCGGAGGGAATCATCAATATACGATAAAAGAACTTCCGGGACTGAATCACCTTTTCCAAACAGCACAAACCGGATCGCCGTCTGAGTATGCAAGGATTGAAGAAACCGTATCTCCCGCTGTGTTGGATGCCATATCTGTTTGGATACTAAAACGTAGCCCTTCAGGTCCTTATGTTGGCCTGATGCAGAAGTGATAGAGTAGGCGTTTGGAAATAATAGGCGGACGAAGAGTTTGCTCGGCAGCATTTTTGGTCGGTGGAACAGCAGGATCAAACAGAAACCTGAACATAACATCACCATGCTTGCGGCTTCTTTTGTATCTTTTTTACGATACGATGTGAGATAGGCAGAGGCTTCGATTGCTTACTTTGTATGCTCCGGCAGTTCTGGCCAGCCACCTGCAATTGACGAGTATGACTGTCGCCGTTTAGCTTTTGAAAGCTAACTAAAAACAATCGGAGTTTTTCCAGACCGGTCTTTTTGTGCGAATTTATGGACAGGAAGGAAACAGCGGAAAGTAAAAAATCGCAAAAATAATAAAAAAAGTACAAAATCGTAACAAAACGGTAACGTTCATTTGTCACAATTACTTCTGTTGAAGCAATCGTTTTTTTGTTAATCTATTTGAAAGGAGCATTATTATGGAAAGGTTCAAGAGCATTAAAATCATTTTGTTGTTGGCGGTTGTTCTGATTGCCTCAGCCGCTCTGGCCAAATCAGCAAGTGTGTTGCTGCAGGAAGGCCTCTACGCCGAGGAAGTCGACGGCGATCTCGATGCGGCGATCAGGATCTATGCGCAAGTCATCAAAGACGGTTCGGCGCAAAGGTCTCATATCGCTCAGGCCATGTATCGGCAGGGGATGTGTTACCTGAAGAAGCAGCAGGAACAGCAGGCCAAGCTGGTTTTTGATGAGCTGGTCGCCGACTATAGCGACCAGACCAAGATCATCAGTAAGGTCAAACCCCTGCTGCAAGAGTTGAGCAATGCCGACCCGGCAGCCCTGATGCCGCCCGATACCCTGGCTTACGTGGAAATTGGCAGCCCCGGCAAACAAGTTGAGACCATTCTCAACATGCTCGAGGGGACTCCCCTTGAAAATCCCCTTGCAGCTATCGGCGGCGCACCTCGAGGCGGGGCGTCACCCGGGAACATCGTGGCGGGTTTTTTGAATCCGAATATGATGGCCGAATTCAAGAAGATACGAGGCATGGGAGTAGGCATTACCGGTGTTGCTCAGAATAATCCGCCGGCTATCGTAGTGCTGTTTCCCGGAAAGAGCGATGCCCTGCGTGGATTAGTCATGGGAGCGCTCGTTTTGTTAGGCAAACCCGTTGAAGCCATAGAAGGCATGCAATGTGTGGAGTTCCCTGACGGGGGAGGTGCCGCGTACGATGATACGGTGGTTATTGGGGCGTCTCCGGATGCGTACTCAGCGGGGCAACTGACGTGGTCTGTGAAACAATACAAGGGTGTCGCTCATGATCCGACACTCGCTTCGAGCAATAAATCATTTGCCAAGGTTAACAAGAAAGACCGCCAGGAAAATGCTTTGACTATTTGGGCGAACGTCGATCAGGTGTACACGGCTCTAACAAAACTGTTTCCGGAAGGACAGATTCCTCAAGAGATCCTTAATGCCAATGGTATTGCCGATTTCAAAAATGTCGACGATTTGATTGCCTCCTTTTCCATTCAGGAAAACGGGATAGCACTCGAAGCAAATGTAGGTTTCAAGGATGGTCACAACAGTCTTGCATACGACATGTTTCACACTCCGAAGCTCAGTAAAGCCGTTTTCGATGTAGTTCCCTCCGGTGCAGTTGCGCTTCTCAGCGTCGCTCCTGGTGGAGCTGAAAGTGCCCGGGCTCAGGCCGTACGTGAGCAGATACGGAAAACGTCGGGCCTTGAGATTGGCGGTGACATCTTCGCCAATATCGATCAGGTTACCTTGTTTGTCTTACCATCCGCTGTTTCCTCCGGCGAAACTCTTCCCGGAATACCTCCGATAGTGAGTTCTATTGGGCTCGTACTGACGAGTGAGAATCCACGGCAGACTCGTCAGATCATGACCGGATTGTTGACGGCAGCCAATCTGATAGCGAGCCAGTCCGGAGATGATGAATCTGACGCGAATGTCGGCAGATACCAGATTGAACTTGTCAATCAACTAAAGCTCCACTGTTATACGAACAAGGAGAATAAGACGACGGTCCTGTCATTGAATCCGCGTATTATCGAGGCATCTTCTTCGGCACTCGGGACTCGCAAATCCGTTACTTCCGGCGGGCCTTTAAAAGACGCTATGAATAGATTATCACCGGGAGCGAGCAAACTGGCGATGATTAACGTCGGCGGTGCGATACGGGCCGGCGGAGCTTTGTTCCTTATGGGCCTTCCGGACGATTCTCAAAGCAATGTGAGCGGACTATTCAATCAGTTGGCGGATAGCTGTGACAAAACCACTATCCAGTTGCGTACTTACGAAGAGCAGAACAACTTGAATGTGCGTGCCGAGATAAGCGAGCTGCCCCCCTTGAACCAATTGTTCGGGCCCGTCATGCAATTGTCTCAGGTTGTCACCGAGGCCCAGAACCAGGCCCGCGCCGAGAGGATACAGTCGCAAGTTTCCGCCGGTATCAGGAAGGTAAGCCGGCCGGTGGCTATTGACGGAAGGGCCGATGATCTCTGGTCCGAGTCCCGCGAGAACAAGATCGGCAACGTGGTATATTTACCCCCCTCGAACGACGAGGACCTTTCGGCTTCTTACAAGGCAATGTGGGACGAAAAGAATCTTTACCTGCTGGTTGATGTGACTGATGACAGCCTTAAAAACGACTCGGATGAATTTTGGCTCGATGACTGTGTTGAGGTATTTGTCGACGCCGACAACAGCAAGTCGGACAGCTACGGCAACAACGACTATCAGTTTCACTTCGGGTGGGCCGAAGCAAATCCGAGCATGGGAGAATCCCAGCACAACCAAACCGAGGGAGTGGAATTTGCTGTTGGTCGTGCAGACGCCGGATATCGGATCGAAATCAAGTTTCCATGGACCACCTTGGGAGTTGAGCCGTCTGCGGGCAAAAAGATTGGCCTGGACGTTCACGTCAACGATGACGACGACGGCGGGGACCGCGATACAAAGCTAACCTGGCGAGGTAAAGAAGACAATGCATGGCAAAACCCAAGCGTTCTTGGGACCGCCGAGTTAGCTGGCCTTGTCGGTTGGTGGAAGCTCGATGAAACTAGCGGTCGGGACGTCGCGGATGCTTCCGGAAACGGCAATCTCGGCAAGATTCTGAGTGGTGTGCCGAGGTGGCAGAGTTCCGGCGGTAAAATCAACGGGGCGCTGCTGTTCGACGGCAAGGGCGACTATGTTCACTTAGCGAACGAATCTAATTTCGATTTCACCGGGGAAGTAACTGTTACAGCGTGGATAAAGGTCAACCAGTTCGATAAAGAATGGCAGACGATTGTGGCAAAAGGCGATAGCGCCTGGAGATTGCAGCGCAACCAGAATACAGCCGCTCTTGAATTTGCCTGCACGGGATTGCAGGTTCCGGATGGTAATCCGTACGGAGGTATGTATGGAAATAAGGCCGTCAATGATGGAAAATGGCATCACGTTGCCGGTGTATACGACGGCGAAAAGATGTATATATACATAGACAGTGTCGTAGATGTCTCACAGCCGGCTTCGGGCGCGATAACTACAAATGATCATCCGGTTTTTATTGGTGAAAATGCGGAAATGACCGGACGTTTCTGGAACGGATTGATCGATGACGTTCGCGTTTACAACTATGCATTTAGTGAAGGTCAGATTACGGCGCTTTATAACGAAGGTAAATAGAAGCAGCAGGTGAAAACGATAGGTAAAATTTCTGCCGGCAACAATCAGTTATGGTGGGTGGTATTGCTGCTTGCGATAGCGGTGATACTGCCCACCGTTTGTTTGCTGTGGTTTATGAGTCAGGCGGTTAAGAATGAAAGTCTGGCGGTCAAACAAAAACTGACTGACGTTTATCAACTGCGTTTGGATACGCTGAGCAAGAGTGTCGATGATCTCTGGTCGGGCCGAATCAATTCGGTCCGGCAAAAAGCGGCGGAATGTCAGGGCGTTGAAATATTCGGCCTGCTTGCAGGAAGAGACAACGGCACAGACGACCTGTACAATTGTGATTCAGTTGTAATTTATGACAGCAACGGGACGCTGTTTTATCCGGTTGCCGGAGGCACCGACTACCCGAGCGAGCTGCCGGAGGAATTCAACAAAGCATGGGCTGCGGAATTTATCGAAGAGGATTTCACACAGTCAATGGAATTGTATGGGCAAATCGCCAAATCTAACGTCGACGACTACGTGCGATTCTCTGCTTCGATGGGCAGGGTTCGCTGCTTGAGAAAGTTTGGAGAAGTTGATAAAGCGGCTGCTTTTTGCCGCGATATAGCTTACGGCCAGGCTACCGAGAATATAAGCTCGGCATCCGCATCATTAATCGCGCGGGCGAGAATCCTGCTTGTGGAGCTGAAGGCCGAAACCAAAGATGGTCTGGGCCGGTCTGACTTGCAGGAGTTGATCGGTTCGGCTGTCAATTACACTATCGGCGGCGGTTCGGATTTCCTTCTTATGCCGTCGGCGACGCGTATCTTCCTGCTGCGCAAAGCGCTTGAAATGGTAGAAAAAAGCGAATGGTCTGAAGAACTGCAATCTCAGGTTCTTAAAGCAAAAGAGTTGCTTTCAAGCGAAGAACTGGCCACAGCTTTCCTTGACAGGTACGGCGGCTCGGAAGTATCGGAGCCTTTGCTTGCGGATGATGCAATCCAACTGGTATCGTTGCTTAGTGTCACCCTGGACAGAATTCAAGATGTCGAGTGGGATTTTGCGGAACAGCTCAGGCAGCAAATATCGTTGGTATTAGAGTCATATCAGACCAGACAAGCCCAGGCGCGTGCAGCCGTGCCGGATCAGCCTGCGTTTGTTGCTCTGCTCGAGACCTGGCCGGAAAATAACTTTCGCAGACTGGAATTGCCGGAAGAAGTTTTTGGGATGTATAACAGCTTCGACGGCAGGACATATTTGTTCCTGCAGAAAATACGGACGCTTGGCTCGGATTTTGAATTATGCGAAGATGGTCTCGATGAGCTTGGCGTTTCCTGCAGGATAACGGACAACTCCGGTCTGTACGTCTCGGGTTTGGAGAATCCTCAAGACACCGGTTTTCTTAAAGCTCCTTTGGGAAAATTCTTTTCGGGATGGAATGTTGAAATTCATTTCGGCGATGTTGACATTTTTGAAAAAACTGCCGAGAGACAGAAAGTGGTATACATCTGGGCCGGCTTGCTTGCCATTGCCGTAATGGTTGCCGCCGGGTTGCTGGCCGCACGGGTCGTCGGAAAACAAATGAAAACAAACAAGCTAAAAAACGATTTCATTGCTACGGTTTCACACGAACTGAAGACACCCCTGGCTTCGATGCGCGTATTGGTCGATACATTGCTGGAGGGCAGCTACAGAAACCAGCAGCAGGTTACGGAATATCTGGAGCTTGTTTCAAAGGAAAATGAACGGCTTACGGGATTAATTGATAATTTCCTCACCTTTTCGAGAATGGAACGAAACAAGCAGGCCTTCGCGATGGCCCGGACGAGCCCCGCTGCGATTGCCCGCGATGCCGCCGAGGCGGTCAAGACAAAATTCAGCAAGGGCAAGTGCAGCTTTGAGGTGGATATCCCTGACGATTTGCCTGATGTGAAGGCTGACCGCGATGCGATGATAACGGTGCTTGTAAACTTGCTGGACAATGCTTACAAATATTCTTATGATGACAAGCAGATTGAATTGAGTGTTTCTTCCGAAGACGGTTCGGTTTGTTTTTGTGTTTCCGATAACGGCGCCGGTATGTCGCGCCGGTCAGTTAAAAAGATATTTAAGAGGTTTTACCAGGTTGATCGAAGCCTCGCACGGCATGCCGAAGGTTGCGGCCTGGGCCTGAGTATTGCGAAATTTATCGTAGATGCACACAAAGGTTCGATTGCTGTGAGCAGTAAGCCTGATGAAGGAAGTATTTTTGTCGTGAAATTACCGGCCGGCAATTAAGAGCCGGTGAAAAGGATTACTATAATGAAGAGCGTACTTATTATCGAAGACAATCCGGCCATGCTGCGCGGGCTGGAGGACAACTTCGATCTAAAGGGATATCGCGTCAAGACCGCCCGCGACGGCGAGAAGGGTCTCAAAGCAGCGCTTACTGAAGAACCCGACCTGATCATTCTCGATATTATGCTGCCTAAGATCAACGGCTACGAGATATGCAGTCAAATCCGTAAGAAGAATCTCGATATGCCAATAATCATGCTGACCGCCAAGGACCAGGAATCCGACATTGTAATGGGGCTGAATCTTGGCGCGGACGATTATGTGACAAAACCGTTCAGTATAAAAGAGCTGATGGCCCGGGCCGAGGCCTTTATGCGGCGCAGTGGTGGCGGCGAACCGGACGTATATGAATTCGGCGACTGCCGGCTCGATACTGTCACGGAGACTTTCACGCGCAAGGGACAGCCGGTCAAGCTCAGCCCCGGCCAGTTCAAGATGCTCCGACTGTTCCTGAAAAGGGCCGGATGCACCTTGACCTGCGACGAAATACGCGGCACAGTGTGGGGTAATTCGCATTTTGTCACTTTGCGGGACATTGACGAGACCGTCAGTACCTTGCAGGACAAAATTGAGCCTGAGCCCGGCAATCCCACGTTCATCCATAGAATAATAGACATAGGTTATAAATTTAAACCGCCTGAGCCAGATGGAAACAATCCTGATAGTTGAAGATGACCCGACAATGTTGCGGGGACTCAAGGACAACTTTGAGTTCAAGGACTACCGCGTGCTGACAGCGCCCGATGGTGAGGATGGCCTGAATGCCGCGCTCAATGAGAAGCCCGATCTGATTATTCTCGATATTATGCTGCCGAAGATAAACGGCTACGAGGTATGCCGATTGATCCGCCAGGAAAACCTCGATATGCCCATCATCATGCTGACCGCCAAGGGCGAGGAATCGGACATCGTGCTGGGGCTGAACCTCGGAGCGGACGATTATGTCACCAAGCCATTCAGCATCAAGGAGCTTCTCGCCCGTGCCGCGGCGTTCCTGAGACGAAGTAAACAAACCGAGCAGGATGTTTACGAATTTGCAGACTATCGCCTTGACATTCCCGCCAGAAAGCTGACGCGAAAAGGCGATGAAATCAAGCTCTCGCCGAAAGAGTTCAAGCTGTTGGAACTGTTTGTAAAAAAGCCCGGCCGGGCGCTTACCCGCGACGATATACTAAACACCGTTTGGGGCTATGATTGCTACGTCGGCCCTCGCAGCATCGACCGTTTTGTCACCACTCTCAGAAACAAAATCGAGCCGGACCCGCACAACCCGACATTCATTCACACAATCAGAGAGATCGGCTACAAATTCGAACCGCCCGAGCAGGGCGATTAAGGCCTCTTCTTCCTGTCGGCTGTTGTCTCAAAACCTTCCGGATTTTGTATATGTATTGCTCCGGCGAGAAACCGTTCGTGACCTTACCGGAGTTGTGCTCAATCCGCTTATCCTGTTTACCTTGTCTCAACAGACTCAAAAAAGTTTCTCGACAAACTCTACGACCTCACTGACTTCGTCCTCCGTTCCGAAGCCGATCGAGATTAGATCACTGGGCTTTGCGTTTTCCGCAATGAACTGAAGACCTTCGTC
>JBARRE010000508.1:0-11502 GCA_049644065.1 Sedimentisphaerales bacterium
GAGCTATCGCTGGCGGCCGGACCGGATTATGCCGTTCGTCAAACGCAATATGAAATTGATAAAGCCCAGCCTCAGGCCGACTCACTATTTTATCGACGTATTCACATCGCTGCCGTGCTTCGATTTCTATGACAAGCAGGGCAATTTTCACTCGATGCTTGAGACCCGCAAAAGCTGGGGCGAGACTTTCGCCTGGATACGGGACTATTTGGGTGACGATGCGCCGATGACCTCCGAGGCCGGTCACGATCAACTGACCGGTTATCTTGACGGCTCGGATTGTCAGCACCTGCAGCTTTCGCCCGTCGGCAAGAGTTTCTGCAACAAGCTGGCCTGCGAAGACTGGGAGCGGGTGCCGTGGTTCGATGCGGTGCTGCACGATAAATTCAGCCTGCACGGCGTCGGTTATTCCAGCCGCTATCAGGGCGGGCGAGAGCGTCGGGGGCACGGCATCGAGAGCGACGATTACGTCAGCGCCGAGATTCTCGAAGGCCACGCCCTGATGATTGACCGGGGTGCGTTCGGGCGCGGCGCCGTCCGGAAATACTGGCTGGCGCAGGATTTTGTCCGGAGCATCGCTCTCGATGAAATCGAAAGCGTCGAATTTGTTGGTGGCGATATCCATAAGCAGATCATCGCATGGAAATCGGGCGCACGCGTTTACGTCAACCGGGGCGCTGATGATTGGAGCGTGGCCGGAAAGATACTGCCCCAGTATGGATACTTCGCACGGAACGGACGGATTGAATCCGGCATCGAGAGGATTGATGGCGTGATCGTCGAACAATCCCGCGGACCATCGGGCGACTATTTCAATGCCAGGGCATTCAACCGGGACGGCTGGCGGGAAATCCGGTCCGCAGGGCGGTGGAATGAAAAAAAGGTGCCGATTGATTTCGGCCCCGTAGTTACCGAAGGCGCATTTCGCTGCCTTCGAAAGGAAAACTTAATTGTTGTCACACCGCTGCTCGATATTGATCCATTCACGATTGAGATGCGTATTGACAAGCTGTCCGCTGCCGGCGGCCTGCGAGTAAAATCAATCTCTGCCGTGGATGAAAAAGACGTAAAAATCCGCAGCGTCGAATTTGACAGCACGGCGGAACGCGTGAAGTTCAAGACGCAGAGCAAAGAGTTTGCATATCATATACAATTATTGGAAGGATAAATCGATGAATAAGACTGTAAAATTTATTGCTGTTCTGACAGTTGTTTTAGGTTGCTCTTTGACAGGTTCCGAAAAGTCGCTTGCCGCTGAGGAGGTTCTTTTCGAGTTTGGCAGCGATTTCGACATAGGCTCAGTCATTACCAGCGACGCCACAGTCACGCGAGTGACGGCAGAAGGTTTACGTATCGAAACAGGCCATGAAAAACCATGGCCGGGGATTACTTTAAAGGCACCGGCTGGAAAATGGGACCTGTCTAAGTACGAGAATATCTCGATAGAGGTGAAGAACGTCGCGGATGAGCCGGTTACGGTTAGCTGCCGTGTCGATAATCCTGGCGCAGACGGCAGTAAAAACTGCGTAACCGATAGCATTACACTGGCGGGTGGAGAGCAAGGGACTCTGACGGTGCGGATTTTCCCTGTGCCCTGGAAGCTCTCGGAGCCGCTGGAATTAATCGGCATGAGGGGATATCCAGTTCATGCCGGAAAAGTCGATACATCGAATATCACTCAGATGCTTTTCTATGTTGCCAGACCTCGCATTGACCATGTTTTTGAGATCAGGAATATCCGCGCCGATGGCAGTGTAACAGTTCTGGATACAAAAACTTTCTGCCCCTTCATCGATGAGCTTGGTCAGTTTGTGCACCGGGACTGGCCGGGTAAAACACATTCTATCGATGAGTTGAAAGCTCATGGTGAAGCTGAGCAAAGGGACCTTGTCGCCCATCCCGAGCCGGCGGACCGAAATAAATACGGCGGCTGGACCGCCGGGCCTCAGCTTAAGGCCACGGGTTTATTCCGCGTAGAGAAATACGAGGGCAAGTGGTGGCTTGTCGATCCGGAAGGTAGATTGTTCTGGTCGCACGGTACCGATTGTGTCCGCAGCACAAACGCCACGCCGATTAACGACCGCGGGCATTATTTCCGCAACCTTCCGGAAGACGGCTCGGAATTTGCTCAGTTCTATGCAGGCGGTTCCTGGGCTCCGCACGGCTATTACAAGGGCAATTCATATAAGACATATGATTTCAGCCGGGCCAATTTCTTGCGTAAGTACGGCAAAGACTGGGCCACATCTTTTGCCGAGATAACACATCGCAGGCTGAAGAGCTGGGGCATGAATACCATCGCCAACTGGTCGGACCGTGACATTTATCTGATGCGAAAGACGCCGTACGTTTGCACTATCAGCTACAGTGCAAAGACCCTGGAGGGCTCGGAGGGTTATTGGGGCAAGTTTTTCGATGTGTTTGATCCGAGTTTTCGCAAGGCGCTCCGGCAGCGATTGGAATCCGAAAAAGACAGAGCTATCGGTGATCCGTGGTGTATTGGCTACTTCGTGCACAACGAACTGGGCTGGGGGGACGAAGTGTCGCTGGCTCTGGCTACGCTGATTTCACCCGCCGAGCAGCCGGCAAAGAAAGTTTTTCTTAAAGACTTGAAGGCTAAATACACGACGATTGACAATCTGAATAACGCATGGGCGACAAATTACTCCACATGGGATGCTTTGTTGCAAAGCAGGCAGGCCCCTGATAAAAAGAAAGCATGGATTGACCTGACGGCCTTTTATACGAAAACAGCTGAGACCTACTTCGGCATCATTCGCGAAGAACTCAATAAATACGCTCCGGGCCAGCTCTATATGGGCTGCCGGTTCGCCTGGGTCAACGACCTTGCGGCACGGGCAGCGGCGAAGTTCTGTGATATCGTTGGCTACAACCGTTACAATTACAGCGTTGCCGAACACCGCCTGCCGGACCAAATAGACAAACCGACCATTATCGGTGAGTTTCACTTCGGCGCGCTGGATCGCGGTATGTTCCACACCGGCCTGAAAAAGACAGCCAATCAGCAGGACCGCGCCGACAAGTACGAAAGTTATGTCCGGGGGGCGCTGCGGAATCCGTATATCGTCGGTACGCACTGGTTTCAGTACAAGGACCAGGCGACGACCGGCCGCGGCGACGGCGAAAACTACCAGATCGGTTTAATAGACGTTTGTGACAAACCGTACCCTGAGATTATCCGGGCCGTTCGTGAGGTGGGATACAACCTCTACGAATACCGGTTGGGGGGCGAGTGAGCCCGGCTAAAGACTCCGCCAGTGACATAATGTCTTATCTACCGTCTTTTTTACTCGCCGGGGCTGGGGGTGGTTGCGTGCCAGTTCACCGATTCGCTCCAGCCTGCCGGATTTGCGAGCGGGTCATTGATCGCAAGCGAGCTGCCGTCGCCATCCGTTGCCGGATACCACGTGTCGCTGTACTCGAATCGCAGTATCGCCGCGTCCAGAGGAGATGGAAGGCTCAGAACGACCTTTTCGCCGCCGTTGCTCAGGTTGCCTGAATATTCGCCCGCTATGTTGATGTCCGTGCCGTAGGTCGACCGGAAGGAAGCAATATTACTAACCATCACAACATACCGGCCGGCTTCGAGAGTCATCGAGGGAAAGGTAAAGTTAATTCCATCGCTCAAGCGAACGCCGGTCAGGTTCAATGTTGTATCGCCGATATTTTGCAGCTCGATGTAGTCGAATTCGCTCCCGGCCGATGCGTGGTACATCAGTTCTGTCACACGCAAGCCGTCTAGAAGCGCCATGGCGTTGGCGAACGGGAAATTATCGGTTGTCATCGTAATGATCCCATCAAGCTCGGCACTGATGAGCAGGTCGGAACTGGTTGTAGATGTGTTCATGCCCTGGATGGCAAGAACGTTGTCACCCAGCTTGAGGTCGCTGATGGACTCGGAGATATCGACATCCTCAAATACTACGGCGGCGGAGTCCGAATTGCTGGAGCTGGCACGGGAATTCCATGCCGGTGTGCCGTTAAAATTACGTCTTGCCACTTCAATCCCGTTCAAGTAAGCGACAAAGCCGTCATCGTACCGCGCCTTCAAGGTCAACTCGGTAAGCATTGTTAAATCATCAGCTCCGATGGTAAATGGAATGCGGATATAACAGGTGGCGTTCGTGCCATACATTTGTGGCTGCAGATCGATGTTAATCATGTCCTGATAACCGGACGTCCTTTCGAATCCTATTCCTCCGGGACTGCCGGTGGCCAGTTCCCATACCGAATCGTCAAAATTGATATCCGTATTCCATGCCTGGCCGATATCTTCAGTCGGAATCAGAACACGCTTATCTGCATTCTCGGGCACGAGGTTGATAATTGTAATAGAGGCAGGTCCGCTTGATGGATTGGGAGCTCCGGGCGTAGGCAGTTCCATGAACTCAAAGTCATCGCTGCCATTGGGCGCCCGGCCGTACGAGACATCGGTCGTCTGGGGCCCGTAGAAGACCTTGTCGATCTGGTTGAGACCGGCGTCGAACAGGCCGATCATTTCATTGTCGGCCGAGAGCCTGAAATTAACGTGCCCGGGCCGATTGCTGTTGTCCGCCCTGAATACGGTGAAACCATTGCCGGCGATGAAACTCAGCGGTCCGAGCGGATATTTATCAGGCTGAGTGACTGGATTGTCAGTCAGGTACAGACCGGTTAAATCAACCGGAGACGCATGAGAATTATACAGCTCGATGAAGTCATCTTCGAACAGCACAAGACCGTCGGCGAGCCATTCGTTTATCCGCAGCGCCTTCACATAGCCGAGCGGCTGAGTGATATTGGCCTGGCCAAAGGTCGGCACAGTCAGGGTCCACTGGCCGGTGTCTCCGATTCTGCCGATGGACAGGTCAGGCAACTGCAGGCCGAACTCAACCGAATCGAGTAGTTGGCCGCTGCTGTTATAGAGATAGAGACCCTCGCCATCGGCGTTAAGGGCGAAGCCCAAATGGATGCCGGAGCTGGTCGTATCGGAGTCGGCGTATAGCACGAGGTATTCACCCGGCTGGATGGATGTCCCTGCCGGCATGACAAATTTCCTCGGCTCGTCCGGGTTGTCCGTGATGCTCACGCCAGCCATGCTCAGCGAGGCAGGGCCGTCGTAATAAAGCTCTATCAGGTCGGGGGAGATAATTCCTCGATCGAGGGTCGGGCTGTTAATCGCCAGCACTTCGTTGATTACGAGCTTCGAATAAGATGTGTCGATGGTCCATGTACGCGAGGCAGTCGGCTTATCTTCGCTTTGCCAGATGCCGGCCGAGTTCTTGCCGATGACGTAAACGGTATAGGACCGGCCGTTGAGAAGGTTATTCAGCACGATGGGCACATCCACCAGCAGCTCTTCGCTCCAGGGCTCGCTGTTGAGGCTGTATTTGTAATGTGTAATGCCCGGCCCGCCGACGATAAGCGTGGCATCCGTTCGATAGGTCACCACATCAGGCTCGCCGCAGATCGCGGCACCAATCGGTACATAGGCGCCCATATCCAGGCCGCAGGGACCTGTGCCAATGGCCGGCGAACCGGCTTTGAGGCGGAAGTCCGTGCCGGCATCGACAAAAACCGGGTCAGCGTCGATATTGCCAACGCCGTAAGTGTGCCACTGGGCCGGAAGAATCGAATTGTTGACGGCCAGGACCGTCATCTCGTCAATGCCTTCGAGAGCAAGCGGGGTATTCCAGAAAATGTTGCCGTCAAGGTATGCGCCCTGGCCGGGACGCCTGCCCGGAAGGCCGAGTTCGAAATATATGCCGGCTCCGGATGTGTTGCAGGCCGTGTTGTTTACAAATGTGAGAAAGGCCTCATTCTTAACCTGGGCGGCGTGATCGACATTGTAGAAGATATTGCGGACCATTACGTAGTGTTTTGCGGCCCCGGCGGAAATTACGTTCGATTCGCCTGAGGCCCGATTAAACTGGTCCTTAATGTAGTTCATGAAAAGATTGCCTTCGATATGGGCGTCGCACTCGAGGTCGAGCGCATCATCCCCGCCGCCCATGAAGATATTGTTCATAATCTGCGGGATTGGATCGGGGCGTGATTTTCCGTCGAAATCAATTGCGTCGTTGTGGCCGGGAGTGGTCCCGAAGACATTGTTCTCGATTATAAACTGTCCGCCGGCGGGTATTCCGCTGCCCCAGATATGCTCGGTGCGGTTGTCCGTGGGTGTTTGTCCGTCGGCACAGGTGTCGGTGAAGACCGAGTTGCGCACAATCAGCGACGAATCTTTTGTTATAATACGTTGCAGAGTAGTGTTGTCCAGCGTGACATGGTCAAGCAGAAGGTTGGATTTTTCCAGACCAACCATGCCGTCGTTCGTTCGCCCGTACTCAATCACCGCATGGCTAATTCTGTTGTCCTGCATCGTGTTGACAAACTGAAGGCCGTCCCATGTGCCGCCCGCTTCGGGCGTACGAGTGAACCTGACCAGTTCGTACTCTGTGCCCTCGGCGATAAGACGGCCCTTGATATTCATCTTTGCATCCGGATCGAAAAAGACTGTCGTGCCGGGCAGGATGGTCAGGCCGAAGCCCGGCGGTACGGTCATCTCGCCGGTGACGCGGTAGGGGCCTTCCTGCGGCGTCCAGACGGTGTCTTCTCCGAGCGAGCCTTCCGGAAGGTCGATCTGTGCTCTCTCGAACCATGTGTAACCCTGGTCGGTGACGGTCAAATCCGGGTCCGGAGCGCCGGCGGGATCGCCCGCGTTTATACACGGTGACGTCTCGGCAAGCCGGTAGTCGTGATTGGCCTGGTCGACGAACATCGGGTTGGCGTTGAGGTTGCCGGCGCCCGGCCACGATTCGTCGAAGATGTTGGAGTAGCTGATGTGAATATCGGATTCGATGTACGGGTTCTGGACGTCGACCGGATCGGTGGCGTCGATTATCGAGTTGGTCACGTTGTAAATAATGGTGCCGCTTGTAACGCCGTACTTGTTGTGGGACTGAATGCCGACGTCACGGTGTCCCGGGGCCTTGTTCGTTACTATTGTTGTGTGGTCGATGTTAACGATGGCGGTGGCGCCGCCGAACGTCTTGGTCGCGATGGTGGCGATTGTCGGGTCTTCGGGCGCCTTGTTATTCTCGACAATAAGGCAATAATTGATGTCCACTTCGCCTCCGTAAACGCTGATGCCCTTGTCCTTGCAGTCGCGGACGATGAAATCCTGGATCGTGACTTCGGAGCTGAGCGTGTCGATGCCGTCGTCGTCAATGTTCGCGACGACGCCGTTGGTCAGCGTACATTGCTGCCCGGCCTGCTGGCCGTGGATGTAGATGCCGTCGGCATCGTCATTGGCGTGCATGTCCGTGATCCAACTGTTCTCGAACAGCAGCGCCGTGCCGGAGATTTCCGGCCCCATGACAGAGCGGGCGAAGAGGCAATTCTGGAATGATAAATCGCAGCCGGAGGTAACATGCCCGATTTTGCCTGCGTTGTCGGTCAGCGAACAGTGTTCGAAGACGAAAGTCGAGCCCGATGCCCGGATAGCTGGACCGGAATTCGAGTGGCCGACTCTCGGTGAGTGTCCGGCCTGCGTGATGTTCGTGTAGAGGAAGGTCGATGGCGCCGCATTGTCGTGGTGCAGTTCGCCCCAGTTTCTGCCGGGTGAATATGCCGTGATGGTCACCGGCGAGGCGGCCGTGCCGAGCGACTGGATGGATCCTGAGACGTCGATATCGGTTCCGTTGCTGCCGGATGATACGCCGTCGATGAGCACGAGTGTCCCGGGATTGAGCGTCAGTATCGCCCCGCGGGAAATCGTGAAGTCACCGCCGGTGATATGGTAAATGCCGCTCCAAGTCTGTGACCTGGCCAGATTTCCCGATACAGTCTGAATCGGTTCGCCGCTCCAGTCGAAAAGGACCTTGCTCGTGTTCAGACCGTTGGCCTCGACGTTTAGGGTGAAATCGCCGGTGCCGTTAAAACTGACAAGCGCGCTGCCGAGGCCGTTATACATCGTGACACGGTCGGTCGAAAGGCTGATGTTTGGATTGTCGGCGACCGAAAGTCTCGCCTCGGCGTCCCACAGATTGCGATTGATTGTGCCGTCATCGTTCAGAAGCTCCATGCGCACAAGGACAGGTATGCCGGGCAGATAACTGTCGCGAACGATGAGGTTGGGGGTGATATTTTCCGTTTGCGGAGGGACCCAGCCTGTGCCGCCGCTGTTATTGGGAAAATCGCTGGTCGAGCCGTTGTCGTACCAGATGTCAATATATCCCCGGTCGACTTGGTTGCCTGTGCCGTTGGGGCCGTCGAAAGCCTGGACGATAATTCGATTGATACCGGGATTGAGGAAAACGCCCCGGATGGACCATGTGCCGTTTTTCTGCGAGAAGTCGGATTCGGCGACTAATCTCCCGTTTACAAGCACCGAGCGTGTCCTGATTGCATCGGCGGTGCCGTCAAGATTGATTACTGGTATGTTAATGCGATGGAAACCATTGACTACCGGTAGGTTGCTGTTGATAGTGAACTGCTGCGGAATCTGTGGTTCGTCGCTGCTGCCCGGATAGCCTCCGTTCAGGATATTGTTCGTGCGGTCGATGACAAACTGCTTTATCCCTCGCTGTCCCTCGATTTCCGAACTCGACACCCAGTCGCCGAGAAGCCGGTCGATCAGCGGAAAAATATTCTCCGGCGCAAAGACCGTCTCGGCCATGTCCTTGTACTGGCGATAGTAAAGCTGGATGATGTCCGGGTGACCAAGCAGCCGCTCAAGGCCGTCCACGCCCGCGTAGACGAAGATGTCACGCTGAGGCTGGTAGTCATGGTCGCCCTGTCCGAACAGAGTGTCGAGATCGTGTCCCACCAGCCAAAATCTTGGATCTTCGAGACCGCGATACATTGCGTAGTCATCACCGCTCCCGGATGTAAGACCGCCTTCCCTGTTGCCCACGAGCGCATCGACGGCCAGAAATCGCATCCATTTCTCAAGATTAATGACCTGGCCGACCTCGGCGACAAAGCAGTCATCCGTAATGTTATCGTTATTGAGTTTATCGATAAGGGAGAATAAGTCCGACCAGTCGTCCTCTGTCTCATTTGTTTTCTTAAAATAGTTGTTTCTGTAATTATCGGGATTCGGAGTCTGGCCGGCACTCTCTTTGTAGTCGAGGTCGGCGAGGATCCGTGGGTGAGAGCCGTCTTCGTAGTAACTACATCGATAGAGGTTGCCGGCATCGTCGTCCGGGAAATGATTTTTGGCCCAGTCGCTGTCAAACACCTCTATAGCGGAATATGAACCGTAAGTCCGGCCGTAATCATTTTCGGCGAGGTTTTGCCCGTTGACCCGGAGCTGGATGATACGTACGTCCGCCGCGGGCAAGCCCGCCATCTGGTAGATTACGCTGCCCATTAGCTCGAGGTGCGGGTATTTGCTGTTTATGTTCAGTGCCGTGACGTTCTTCCATGAATGGTCGCTCCGGAAATTGATGTGATAGCACATCGGAGGGTCGGCCCGCTTGCGGTTGCCCCGATTGCGAACGCCGACGTTATAACGGATGTCCGTGTACACTCCGTCTACGCTCACAAATGTAGCGTTCATCTGCGCATTGCTCATCACCTCGCTGGCAAATAGATTGCCGCTGTAATTCCTGTCGCCGATGTCTTCGAGTTCCGCCCGCTCCTGTTCGGTCATTATCAGGTAGTAAACCGGCTGGCTGCCGGGGACCCATCCTTTGTCTGTGCCGGCCGAATCGTTCACCTGGTAGAGCGCGTTTGTCACCTGCTGCGGCGTTCCGTCAACAATGCCGGGAGCGGGCCATGTACGGGAATTGTCGCCGGTGTCGGTTGCTTTGAGATAGAACTCCATGATTGTGCCGTCGGGTTGTGCAGGTATTTCGGCCGCATAGACGCCGTCACTTGCATCGCCGTCATCGTGTTGGCCGTCGTCAAGCATCGATAACGTGCTGAAGCCGGCCTCACCGTCCCTGCTATAATGTAAGACTGCCGTAATGCCGGCCGTCGATTCATCCAGGATGCGGGCCGATACTGTCACTGCGTCATCGGAGCCGGGAATGATCGGCCAGTGTATTGCTTCGAGGATAAGCGGTGCGATATCATCATCGGCTGCCGAGTTAACCGCGCCGGGTGTTCCGCCATTAACTTCGCTCGCAGCCCAGTTCCGTCCATAATTGTTCGGCATCCCGGCATTAATCAACTCCAGCGAACTGCCGCCGCCATCGTGCTGGTTCGACCAGAACCACCCGCGATGGGTGTAATCTTCCTGTCCAAGCTCGCGCACGGCCCAGTCGCCCTCGTCGGCATAGCGGACCCTGTCGATCTGAACGCCCGCGTCGTCAAGAATCTCGATTGCTTCGCCCCTGTTGCTCAGCCGGCCCACCCAGCCGCCGACAACATTGCTTACCCACGGGTACATGGCCTTGAAAATATCAGCATCCGCGGCCACAACGAGGTACTCCCCGGCTCCAAGTGTCACATCCGGGAATGCAAAGTCCACGCCGTTGCTAATCCGCCAGCCCGAGAGGCTGACAGGCTCGGATCCACGGTTGAAAAGCTCGATATATTCCTGACGAATGTCCTCTACCCCGGGATCCGGATGATATGGATGGTACATAATCTCCGTAATTACCAAGGAAATGGGCGCCGAGGAGTTGGACTTGCCCGGCGTGGGAGCGGTGAGAGACTGCCAGTTATCACTGCCGTCGGGCAGGCGGCCATAGGAGCGATCTTCTGTCTGCGAGCCAAAAGTCACCTCGTCAATCAGAGTTTTGACGTCGGAGGCAAACAAACGGATATTCTCACCATCAGAACCAAGCTTGAAATTGGCATGCAGCGTACCCTCATTCGTCTCGCCATCGGCCCAGATCAGCAAAAACCCTTTTGGGGGTATAGTAGTCGCAGCGGGATTATTATCGGGCACCCGCCATCCAGTGTCAGCCGACTGGTTATCCGTAAGATACATTCCACCGATATTTACCGCCGAATTGCCGATGTTGTAAATCTCGATCCAGTCGTCGTCATCGCCGTCCTGATCGCGAGCAGAGCCGGTATTGTCAGCCATCAGCTCGTTGATTACCAGCGTCATATTACTGGAATTTTCTGCCGGCAAGGCAGAAACCACCCAAAATACAACCAGAATCAAGGGTAGAAAAGAAACTTTCACAGACATGTACGTTCTGCCTCCATCTTCACCGCTGCCATAGACCAGTGACCGCGGTTTTTCAATAACCTTACAGGCTCAAAGTCGCAGTCATCGACCATGAGGGCTTTTTAAAATTCAGTACCGAATCTTTATCTATTTTACCACCATATCGTTCCTGAGTCAACTGAAATAGCCGAAACAGTCGCGTCCTGAATAGAACCGGCAGGTTTTGGTGGCAGTTAATATTAGCGGTCGGTATTATGCTTCAACGAGCCTAATAGTCTGTCAACTTCGATTCAGCAGGTTGTCATTCCGCACTTGATGCGGAATCCAGGATGCCAACGATTATGGATTCCCGCTTTCGCGGGAATGACAAGCCA
>JBARRE010000509.1:0-7295 GCA_049644065.1 Sedimentisphaerales bacterium
ATACACTTCTCGCCCCCTATGCGAATCAGTGGACTCATGTGGCAGTGACCTGGGACAACGGCGCCGTAGTGCAGTATATCAATGGCGAGGAAGTCTCAAACGGGAATATTGATTTTATAGATACCGCGGACGACACCCCGGTGTCGATCGGTTGCGTTAGTTCTGCCAACAACGAAACATTTGTCGGCAGCATAGATGAGGCGCGGATCTTCAACCATGCACTGTCCGTGGATGAAATTCAGACTATTATGATAGGTGAATTTCCAACTGCCTATAGTCCCAATCCGGCTGATGGTGCCATGCACCCGGATACATGGGTCAGCCTTTCCTGGGAACCGGGAACCACAGCCGCTTCGCACGATGTGTATTTTGGTGATAATTTTGACGATGTGAATGAGGGCACCGGTGACACTTTCCAGGGAAATCAAGACTTAAATCTGGCGTTCTTTATCGTTGGTTTTCCCGGATTTCCCTTTCCGGACGGCCTTGTCCATGGCACGACATATTACTGGCGGATAGACGAGGTCAATGACACCCATCCGGATAGCCCATGGAAAGGTGATGTCTGGAGCTTTACGGTTCCGCCTAAAAAAGCCTTTGATCCAGTCCCGGCTGATGGCGCCAAATTTTTAGAGCCGGATGTGAAACTTAGCTGGACTGCTGGTTTCGGCACAAAACTGCACAATGTTTACTTCGGCGATAATTTTGCCGATGTCGACGCCGGAACAGGCGGCACTGCAAAAGGCCCCGCGGGCACGCCATCCTTCACTCTCGGAACTCTTGAATTAGATACGACTTACTACTGGCGTATCGATGAGTTCGATGGCCTTGAAACGCATAAAGGCGATGTATGGAGCTTCTCGGTCGCGGGCGCCGGCGGCGGTATTCGAGCGGATTACTACACAGGGATGAATTTTGAAACTCTCGCCCTGACCCGCACCGATCCTCAGATCAACTTTAATTGGGGCGATCCCGGCGGACCCGATCCGGCGGTCGGCGACGATAACTTCTCGGTCCGATGGACAGGTGAAGTAGAAGCTGCATTCACCGAAACCTATACCTTCTACGCAAGAACCGATGACGGCGTACGCCTTTGGGTGGATGGCCAACTGCTTGCTGACAACTGGGTCATTCGCTCGGCTGCCGAGGACAAGGGAACCATCGACCTTATCGCAGGCACTACATACAGCCTGGTAATGGAGTATTATGAGAATGATGGTGGTGCATCGGCAGAGCTTCGCTGGTCGAGCCCCCGGACGCCAAAGCAGCTAATTCCGCAGGCTGCACTCACGCTGCCTGTTAAGGCAAGCAGTCCTACTCCTCGCAGCGGATCAGTCGATGTCAAGCAGACAATTGATCTTAGCTGGGGCTCGGGAGACGACGCCGCTTCGCACGAGGTGTACTTCGGCACTGATGAAGAGGCCGTAAGAAACGCTACTACGGCTTCGCCAGAGTACAAAGGCACCAAGGCACTGGGTGGCGAGAGCTATGATCCCGGTAAATTGGAGTGGGAAGCCACATATTACTGGCGAATTGATGAGATCAATACCGGCAATCCGGACAGTCCGTGGATGGGTAACGTCTGGAGCTTTACCACAGCCGGCTTCCTTATCATTGACAATTTCGAAAGCTACGATGCCGGCGAAAACCAGATATGGTATTCATGGCATGATGGGCTTGGCTATGGCTCTCCGGGCACTGATCCTTACTTTGCCGGTAACGGCACCGGCGCAGCCGTCGGCGATGAAACCACGCCTTCATTTACCGAGGAAACCATCGTTCATGGCGGCAGTCAGTCGATGCCGCTGGTCTATGACAACAATAAGCAGGGCTACTCCAAGTATTCAGAGACAGAGCTGGCATTGACTGAGCCCCGTGACTGGACCGATGGTGATGTCAGTCAGCTTACGCTGTGGTTCAGAGGCTTCCCGGGATCTGTCGGCAGCTTCGTAGAGGCCCCGGCAGGCACATACACTATGACCGGTTCCGGCGGCGATATCTGGGCGGTAAATGGCGTGGAAGCTGATGAATTCCACTTTGCTTACAAGATGCTCACCGGTACCGGCTCGATGGTCGCAAAGGTCGAGAGCGTCGATAACACGAACGTCTGGGCCAAGGCCGGCGTGATGATTCGCGAGACGCTTAATCCCGATTCAGCGCACGCGATGGCTATCGTAACACCTGCCCAGGGTGTTGCGTTCCAGCGACGTCCCGCAACGGGGGATGTCAGTATCGGCGATACCGTCACTGGCATAGCCGCTCCGCAGTGGGTGAAGATAGAGCGAACCATATCCGGCCTCTTCACCGCATCCCATTCCACTGATGGAACTACATGGCAGACGCTGGGAACCCCGCAGAGCATCCAGATGAGTGCGAACGTTTATATCGGCCTGGCGTTGACATCGCATGATGCAGCTCTAACATGCGAAGCTGTGTTGTCCAACGTCACAACTACCGGTACGGTTAGCGGTCAATGGACGAACCAGGACATCGGCATCGCCAGCAATGCTGCTGAGCCGTTATATGTAGCCGTGTCCAATAGTGCCGGCCAGCCGGCGGTAGTGGTCCATAATAATCCCAACGCGGCACAGATCGACACCTGGACCAAATGGGTGATTCCGCTGCAGGACCTGACCGATCAGGGCATCAACCTGACAAACGTTGACAGGATAGCGATTGGCCTGGGCACCAGAGGCAATACGACGATGCCGGGTGGTTCCGGCAAGATGTTCTTCGATGACATCCGGCTCGAACGTGAGGCCAATTAAATTCCCGCTTTGACGGGAATGCAGGACTTGAATAACATCGGGGCCTATGCCGAATCGATCGGCATAGGCCCCTTTTGCATTCCATATTTTAATGCCGTAGTCCGGCTAAGATATGCCTGACACTCCACGAAATTCACCCGCCTGTCGGAATTAGATTGACCGAAAAGAGCGAATCTGCGATTATGCTCCGGGGTATAGCTTCATTATTGCTGTGCTTTCTATAGGAACTTTTTGTGCTTATATTGGTCTAATAAAGGAGAAAAGCTGTGACGGAAGCGGCAAATTCGTATATCCGCAGCCGGCAGGTTTCCAATATGCATGTTAATATTAACGATGCCGTACTGATTGAGCAGTACCGAAACGGCGATTCTGCAGCTATGGAGCAGCTTGTGCTCAAGTATCAGAATCGCATTTACAACGTTATTCTGAAAATATGCGCAGATCCCGACGATGCTGCGGAACTAACGCAGGAAACGTTTGTCAAAGTAATAGAGAATCTGGATAGGTTCGAAGGCAGAAGCGGCTTTTATACCTGGACATTCAGAATAGCCGTTAATCTGACCTTGAATTACTGCCAAAGGAACTCCAGGCTGGCGTTTAGATCGCTCGATGCCGAGCAGGACCAGCAGGACGACAGCAAGGTTAAACATGTATTGAAAGATTTTCTCAGCGACGACAGTTCGCCGGATCCTGCGGCGGAAGCACAGAACAAGGAGTTGTACAGAATAGCGGCCAGAACCCTGATGGGATTGGACGAAACACATAGAGCCGTGATTGTTTTACGGGACATTGAAGGGATGAGTTATGCCCGGATTGCGGAAGTTCTGGATATCGAGTTAGGAACCGTCAGGAGTAGATTGAGTCGAGCCAGAAGCAAGATGAGAGATATTTTGGAGGACATTTTGCGATGAAAGAAAATCCGGAAATGGATACGAACGCTTCTAATGAGCGTATTGACGAATTGCTCAATAGTTACATAGATGATGAGTTGACGGCTGAGCAGAAGGCTGAAGTTGAAAACCTCATCGATCAGGATACGAAAATAGCACAACGTCTGCGGCAACTTCAAAAATGTCAGATATTGGTCGGTTCCATGCCTGTTACCGAAGCACCGGCCAGTGTTTTGGAAGGCGTCAAAGCTTCGCTGGCCGGCAGTTCATTGCCGAGCGAGAAGCAACCGGCTTATGAAGAACAAGCCGGAAAGAAACATATTCTGGTTCGCAAGGTTTTGGCTGCCGCTGCCATGATTGCTCTTGCAGCCGTCTTGTCGGCAGTTATTCACAGGTTTGTTCCTCCTAAGACTGCTCCGGAAAAACCAGTAGCCCGCATGATCGCCGCATCGGGATTCAGCGGCAGGCTTGAACTAAAGACAAGCGCCCTGAATGCTGTCGATGCTTTCATTAAAAGTGCAATTGACGATAACGGCCTGTCCGCTTCTATCAATCCGGAACGCCGGCAGGGGCGACGCATCTATTCGCTCAGTTGCACCAGAGAAGGCTTAAATTTACTTTTAGCCGACCTCGATAATATATGGTCTGAGCTTGATTCTGCAACGTTATTCGTTAATACGGAAATCTTTGGCACTCAGACAGTCGTTGATGCTGTTACGATCGAACAAATAGCTGAGATTGCCAACCAGGATAGTCCCGAACAACGCATCAAGCTGGCAAAGGATTTCGGCGTTTTGAACAATATTGCCGAGCATTTGCCGGACAAGGAAATTCGAGCCGCCATCGAAGCCGGAGACTCGAGTCTGACTCAGCAATGGCGGATATTAAAACCGGTTTTGACCGGGAACCAAAAGGCAATTAACAAACCGGCGGACCATCTGGAAGAAAAGCAAACAATTCGTCTGACGATTATAGTAGATTGGTAGGGATGCTTGATATACTACAGTGCTGTCTGACGGTGGTTGACGTTCAGGGCAAGCTGGCGCAGTTGATGCACGGCAGGGAAGCTTTATTTAAGAACATTCAAATCCTCGTCCGGGCCGCCAAAATCCTTGAGATTCCAATCCTATGGTGCCAGCAGTGCCCTGATGCTCTGGGGCCGACGGTTCCTGAGATAGCACAACTTCTTGACGAAAATAAGCCGATAAACAAATCCGCTTTCAGTTGCTGCGGCAACGAGCAGTTCAACGCCAGGTTGAAGGATTTGGCACGAAATCAAATCCTGCTGTGCGGCATCGAAACGCACGTCTGCATCTATCAAACAGCAGTTGATTTGCTCCGGCAGGATTTTAGAATCGATATCATTGCAGACGCCGTCTCTTCAAGAGCCTTGGAAAACAAACAGATAGCAATAAATCGCATGGTCGCTGAAGGAGCAAATATCACTTGCACCGAGATGACCCTATTTGAGCTGCTGAAGACCGCCGAACATCCCAAATTCAGACAAATCGCCAGGCTGATAAAATAAGCCAGCTATCTTTTTTCACATTATTTCAATCACTTTTGTGCATTTTTCAAATCTAAAAGCAGGTTATCAAAAAAAATGTGGAAATTTCGGAATTTTTTTATTGACATATTCGACACATGTCGAATATACTCTAAGGCAATAGAATAAGGAGACAAAAAGATGCCAAAGCCGAGAAAAACCGCCGGATTCAATCCAGAAAATAAAACCGTGGAACTCACCGAAGCTGAATGGGAAATTATGAAGGTCATTTGGGAGAAGGAGCCCTGTGCAGCAGGCACCGTCCAGGAAACGTTATCCCAAAGCAGGGACCGCGCCTACAGCACGGTCAAGACCACGATGGACAGGATGGTTGATAAAGGTTTTTTGCAAATCGAGAGAATCCGCAACTTGCAGCTTTTCAGATCTTGTATAAGTGAAGTTGACGCCAGGCGGGGCGAATTTCGCAAGATGCTCAAGCGCGCTTTTGACGGGGCATTAACTCCTATGATGCAGTTTCTGATCGAGCATGAAGGCCTTTCAAAAGAAGAAGCGTCCCAGCTTCGAAAACTTGCGAACATGACAGAAACGAAAAAGACCAACCGTAAATAAATCCATAAGTATTGTGGGAGGTCAAAAAATGAACCAGGCAATTAACACGTGTATAACAGGTTTGAACAATGTTGGCCAGGGATTTTGGAATTATGCGGCAGGCGTATTTATCCAGGCCAGTGTGCTGATTGTTTTGTTGCTGATTCTTGATTTTATGCTGCGAAAGCGAGTGCGGGCAGTGTTCCGCTATTGTCTGTGGATGCTGCTATTTATAAAACTTGTTCTGCCGGCTTCTTTCACATTACCTACAGGAATTGGATACTGGCTGGGGGATTATTTTCCAAGTGAAGTTTCGATAGCGAAGTTCATGCCGCAGATAAAAGAAGCTGTGCCATTGGCCATTGATATACCACAAGGGTATACTTTTTCAGAGACGCCCACCATTAACGAAACGGTGACTACAGGAATTAAACTTGAATCTATTAGTTGGCAGGGCTTAGTGTTTTCAGGCTGGCTGGTGGGGATGTTAGTTCTTTTAGCATTACTCGTTCGGCGGTTTTGTTTCGTCAGCGAGCTGATTGCCAACAGCAGACCTGCAAACGAGCGATCACTTGAGATGCTGGATGAATGTTGCTGCCGGATTGGTATTCGCCAAAGTGTTGAATTGAGATTGACCGGCGATAAGCTTAGTCCTGCTGTTTGCGGATTATTTAAACCAATCATTTTAATGCCGGCTGCTCTTCTGAAAAAGCTGTCGAGAGAGAAACTAAAGGCCGTCATGATTCACGAACTTGCTCATGTCAAACGGGGCGATGCCTGGGTAAACCTGCTGCAGACTATATTGCAGATTGTGTATTTCTACAATCCGCTCGTATGGATTGCAAACGCGATGATTCGAAGGGCCAGAGAGCAAGCGGTTGACGAAATGGTGCTTGTCACGCTCAGGCCGGAAACTAAAAATTACAGCAATATGCTGATTGATATAGCAGAAATGGCGTTTTGGAGGCCGAACTTTAGTTTACGTATTATTGGCGTAGTAGAATCGAAAAAGGCTTTAGAAAGGAGAATTAATCACATGTTAACTAGACCTGTACCAAAAAGTTCAAAACTCGGATGTCTTGGATTAATCGCAATTGTTTTTATTGGCGCGATATTACTGCCGATGGGCAGAAATTCCATGGCCGAAGCTGCCGAGACTAAGACAATCTACCCGGCGTGCGAGTCGGTGACTACACGTTTGGCATGAGTAAGGATGATGTATTGAAAAGGTTGGGAGAACCAAAGGCGATTTTCTACGGAGATAAAAGGTACACTCTCGACAATCTTCCGAGACAGTATTTTATGCACTATGGTGACGTTTCCTTCGGGATGACTGACGATTCAGTCACAGGGATTACTGCCCTAAGCCCTTCTTACAAATTCGCCAATGGATTGGGAGTCGGTGATTCGGAGCAGAAAATCAAAGAAGTCTTTGGTGATGACTTCCATATCAGGGAATTTGAGCGGAAAGATTTTCTCAACTACGAGGATAAAGGTCTCATGTTTGAAATCGACAAACGCGACAGAACAGTCATGGAGATC
>JBARRE010000510.1:0-4885 GCA_049644065.1 Sedimentisphaerales bacterium
CTGCATATTACGGTTACCGAACCCGGCGTAGAATGGTGGGACATGGGTCTGGAAAACGCAGGGCATATTTTTGAAGCAGACAAGAAATATACTCTTGCCGCCTTTGTCAAGTGCAAGGAAGGTACACTGGATATCAATTTCAAGATAGAACTGGGAGAAGATCCATGGACAGGATACGCTGAGCAGTCCTTCACCATGACTGAAGAAGAATGGACAGAGTATAGCATAACAACTCCTGTTTTTACTGAAAACGTGAGTCCGGCGATCGTCACATTCCATATAGGCTTTGCAGCCGCTGAATTTTGGATAGACGGCGTAAGATTTTACGAAGGCGACTATGTCCCGCCCGATCTCCGGGGCGAATTGGCATCGAGCCCCAATCCGGCCGATGGCGCCATACACACCGACACTTGGGCCAGCCTCTCGTGGGAGCCGGGAAAAACTGCAGTCTCGCATGATGTGTACTTCGGCGAAAGTTTTGACGATGTGAACGACGGCACCGGCGGGACGTTCCAAGTCAATCAGGGCATAACTTTTTTTGTAGTTGGTTTTCCCGGATATCCCTATCCGGAAGGCCTGGTTCCCGGCACAACTTATTACTGGCGAATCGACGAATTAAATGAAGCCGAGCCGGAAAGTCCGTGGAAAGGGGATGTCTGGAGCTTCACGGTTCCTCCTATAATTGCCTATGATCCAATCCCGGCTAATGGAGCTAAATTTATAGACCCGGATATAGAAGAGCTTAGCTGGAGTGCCGGTCATGGAGCAAAAGTGCACACTGTGTACTTCGGCGACGATTTTGATACTGTCAGCAATGCTGCCGATGGACTATCACAGGGAATTACAACCTACAGTCCCGGAACTCTTGAATTAGAGAAGACTTACTACTGGCGAGTCGATGAATTTGATGGTATAGAATTGCTTAAAGGCGACGTTTGGAGCTTTACTATTACGAGCACCGGCGGCGGTATTCGAGCAGATTACTACGAAGGTATGAATTTTGACAATCACGTTCTGACTCGAATAGATCCTCAAATCAACTTTGACTGGGGCAACCCCGGCTCACCGGATCAAGCGGTCGGTGACGATAACTTCTCGGTCAGATGGACCGGCGAAGTCGAGGCAGCATTTACCGAGACCTATACCTTCTACCCTACAACCAACGATGGTGTGCGTCTATGGGTGGATGGTCAACTTCTTGTTGACAGATGGTTTGAGCAGTCGCCTACTGAAAACAGAGGAACGATTGATCTTGCCGCCGGTAATACATACGGTATTGTAATGGAGTATTTTGAGAATGACGGTGGTGCAGTGGCAGAACTGCGCTGGTCCAGTAGCAGCACACCAAAGGATCTGATTCCACAAGCAGCATTGTCGCCGCCTGTGAAGTCGGGAAGTCCGAATCCTCGTAATAAGGCCACCGATGTAATACAGACAATTGTTCTTAGCTGGGGCCCCGGAGACCACGCCACTTCACACGAAGTGTACTTCGGTACCGATGAAGATGCAGTGAAAAACGCCACGGAAGCCTCCCCTGAGTACAAGGGCACTAAAGCGATTGGTTCTGAGAGCTACGATCCCGGAAAACTTCTCTGGAATAGTACTTACTACTGGCGAGTCGATGAAGTCAATACAGTTCATCCTGAAAGCCCGTGGGTGGGCAGTCCCTGGAGTTTTACAACGGCCAACTTCCTTCTCGTAGAAGATTTTGAGGGTTATGATGCAAGTGATAATCAGATATGGTACGCTTGGCATGATGGGCTTGGTTACGGCGTGCCGGGAACTGATCCGTACTTTGCCGGCAACGGCACCGGAGCGGCTGTCGGTGACGAAACCACCCCTTCTTATACCGAGGAGACTATCGTCCACGGCGGCAGCCAGTCTATGCCGATTGCATACGACAACAACAAGCAGGGCTACGCTTACTATTCAGAAGTGGAGCATGCGTTGACAGACCAGCAAGACTGGATCGAGGAAGGTGTTACGGAACTTTCGCTGTGGTTCAGAGGCTATCCGGCATCTGTAGGCAGCTTCGTCGAGGGACCGTCAGGCACCTACACGATGACCGGTTCCGGAGCCGACATCTGGGCAGTTAACGGCGTGGAAGCCGATGAATTCCACTTTGCTTACAAGACGCTTACCGGCACCGGCTCAATTGTAGCGAAAGTCCAGAGCATCGAGAACACAAGCAACTGGGCTAAGGCCGGTGTGATGATTCGAGAGACGCTTGATCCGGACTCGGCGCACGCGATGATGGCCGTCACACCTTCAGAAGGTGTTTCCTTCCAGCGACGCCCCGAAACAGGCGGTACAAGCGTCGACAATACGACCGGCGGGATCACCGCTCCGTATTGGGTGAAGATAGAGCGTGACGCAGCCGGCCGTTTTATGGCGTACCATTCGACTAATGGATCTACATGGGAAATGCAGGGCTTACCGTCGAGCGTCCAGATGGGTACGAATGTATATATAGGTTTGGCGGTTACAGCACACGATGCCGCTTTAACATGCCAGGCGGTATTCTCCAACGTCACGACTACCGGGACAGTTGGCCCGCAGTGGGCGCACCAGGATATCGGCATAGCCAGCAATGATGCTGAGCCGCTTTATGTAGCGCTTTCCAATAGTGCCGGCGATCCTGCGGTTGTGGTCCACGATGATCTGGCCGCGGCACAGATAGACACCTGGACGGAGTGGGTGATTCCGCTACAGGCCTTTGCAGATCAGGGCATAGTCCTGACCGACGTGGATAGGATCGCGATTGGTCTGGGAACCCATGGCAACATGACGATACCCGGCGGTTCAGGTAAGATGTACTTCGATGACATTCAGCTACTAAAACCAGAACCGGAACCGGAGCCGTAAACTGGTCTTTAGAATATAATTAGAAAAAGATTTTTATATTACTTTTTTATATTAAAAGGTTAAAATTGATCGAAATGTGTTAAATGGGAAATGTAAGTAAATGCAGTGCGAGGAAACTGTGTTATGAGTAAATCAAGAGGATTCACATTGATAGAGCTTTTGGTGGTCATCGCCATTATCGCTATCCTAATGGCGATTTTGATGCCGGCATTGAATCGCGTCAGAGAGCAGGGCAAGCGTGCGGTTTGCCTTAGCAATCTCAAGCAGTTGGCATTAGCGTGGATTATGTACGCCGACGAGAACGATGACAAGATCGTCAGCGGTGCCGGCGGCGTAAACCGAGACTACAACGGAAATCCCGAGATTCCCTGGGTCGGCAGGTGCTGGGCGTCCGATTACGGGTCCGGCGGACAGATGACGGAGAAGGATCAAATAATACAAATTAAAAACCCCAACGGAGCTCTCTGGCCGTATACCAAAGACATAAAACTCTATCGGTGCCCCACCGGCGCCAGGGGAGAGATGCTAACATACGCTATAATGGATTCCATGAACGGCTATGGCGACGGAACCAGGGAAAAGGGGCTTTGGATCAAAGAAAGAATGGAGATTCGCGGCCCGGACAGAAAAGCCCTCTTTATTGACGAGGGTTGGGTAACGCCGGACAGTTTCGCTGTTTATTACACACAAGAGCAATGGTGGGACGATCCTCCCGTACGACATGGCGACGGCACGAGCGTTTCTTTCGCAGACGGACACAGCGGCCACAAAAAATGGAAAGGCATCGACACAATAAAACGCGGCAGAAGTCTCGAACGCGGCCATCTCGGCTCCGGCTGGGTCCCCGACAGCTACGACGGCTATCAGGATTTGTACTGGATACAAAAGGCAACATGGGGGAAATTAGGCTATAATCCAAGCCATCCGTAGGCCTGGTTATTTGTGCCGAGCGATTTTTATTCGATTGAGCCCGGCTATTTCGAAAATAGTTGCATTTGACAATCAGTTTTGGTATATTCATGATATGAAAGCTAAAATGTATTGCCTGGCAAGATTAGACGGGAAACTTCCGTTTTAATCGCAGTAGGAGGAAAAAACGTTATGCGCAAGTCATCAGGATTTACATTGATAGAACTTTTAGTGGTCATCGCCATTATCGCCATCCTGATGGCGATCTTAATGCCGGCACTGCATCGCGTCAGGGAACAGGGCAAGCGCGCGGTCTGCCTTAACAATCTCAAACAACTGGCCCTTGCGTGGAGTATGTACGCCGACGAGAACGACGACAAGCTCGTAAACGGTGCGGCAGGTTACAGCTATCAGGATACGGGATGGGGTGACCACGGCAAAGAACAGGCCTGGGCGGGACAGTGCTGGGCCTCTGATTACGGGGCAGGCGGACAGATGCCGGCCGAGCTGCAGATAGAAGCAATAAAAGAGGGAGCACTCTGGCCGTATGTCAAGGATGAGGACCTTTACAGGTGCCCGACCGGCAGCCGGGGGGAAATGCTGACCTACGCTATCATGTTCTCTATGAACGCGGTTAACCACCCACCGACTCAGGGAGTACGCGGCGCACATATAAAGAGAAGAAGCGAAATTACTAATCCGGCACCTGCTTTCAGACTCGTTTTTATCGACGAGGGCTGGGTCACTCCCGATGCTTTCGCCGTTCATTATAATCAGGAGAATTGGTGGGACGATGCCCCCGTCCGGCACGGCGACGGCACGAACGTCTCCTTCGCAGACGGGCATGCAGACTACAAAAAGTGGAAAGGCATCGAAACAATAAAGAACGGCAGAGAGCTCTCTCGCACCCATCGCGGCTCAGGATTCGTACCGACCAGCTCGGACGGCTATCAGGATTTATACTGGATGCAGAAGAGCACGTGGGGCAAATTAGGCTATACAGCGACACATTGACAGCAAGTATTGGGTATATCAAGTCGTTCGAATCGATGCCCGATTCCTGATCCTCGTATCTCGCGAAAGACAACTTTTCCGTGGTTTGGGAGCGGCC
>JBARRE010000511.1:0-6658 GCA_049644065.1 Sedimentisphaerales bacterium
GTTTGGTTGCGGCCGGCGGCCGCGCCAAGTTAATTCGTGGTTAATTTGAAAAAACAAAGCCAATTTTTAAAGGGCCAAAATGAACGTAAAGTCAATTATAACAAGGTGATACGAGAAATATATTGGATTGGACACATGGTGAAAACAAAGCCAATTCAAAGCCAATTTTGGGGGGAATGACGGTTTTGTCATTCCTGTAGAGTATGTGCTTAGCCGTGGAGAAACCATCCCCATCCCTAAGGGATGAGGCTGCCACCCAATAAAACGTCAAGGAATGACAACTTTGATAGGACGTTTTACAGAGTGCGATTTGAAAAAACAAAGCCAATTTCAAAACAGGTAAAATGACGTTAAGTCAATATTAACAATCGTTTATGGAGATTTTGGCGGATGTGGGCGGCGAAAAAACAAAGCCAATCAAAGCCAAACAAAGCCGATAAATCTGGATTCCCGCTTCTGCGGGAATGACAAATACTGTTTCCGCAACAGGAACGAAATACTAAATCCGAAACGAATTGAATGGGTTGCAAAGGCTGGTGGGGCTGATACAATACGGCTTTCAACGTATTTTAAGAGGTGCGATATGATTTCTATGAAAAAATATGCTGCCGGGACCATGCTGCTGGTCGGAATGATTCTTCTAATCTGCGTTTTTAGCTCGTCCGCCGAAGGGGCGCTTAAAGGAGGCACTGCGAAGGTGGATATTACGCCACCCATCGGGGCCTGGCTTTCGGGCTACGGGTCGCGTAATAAACCCAGCGAGGGCATTCTCGATCCGCTTTATGCGAAGGCTCTGGTCCTTGACGATGGGCGGGAAAAAGTCGCCATCGTCTCGGCCGACCTGCTCTGGGTGCCTCTCGAAATAACCAATGAAATAAGACAACAGGTGCAGAAGAAACTGGGCATTCCGCAGGAGAATATCATGATCTGCGGCACGCACACGCATTTTGCCCCCAAGATCGACAGGATAGATAAGAACTGGCCTGATGCGGCCATCGCTGAGATCGACGAATCCTACGTTCAAATCCTTAAGAAGAAGATTTTCGATTCGATAATGCTTGCCGATAAGGGTATCAAGGAGGTCAAGCTGGGCGTGGGCAAAGGCCAAATGACGGAGATCGTCTATAATCGCAGGACGAAAAAGCCCGACGGGACGGTGGCGATGACATTTAACCTTCCGCCTGCGAGTCCGGATTTGACGTTCGGCCCTATCGATCCGGAATTGTGCGTGCTGCGAGTCGACGATTCGGATGGGTCGCTGGTCGCGGCGGTGGTTAATTATGCCTGCCACCCCGTCAGCGGGGATCCGAACCGCGAGAAATTTTTCTACATATCGGCCGACTATCCCGGGTACACCGCTCAGGTCATCGAGCAGGCGGAGGGCGGCAATTGCATTTTCCTGCTGGGCACGGCAGGCGATATGAATCCGGTCCGGCTGAACAGGACGCATCCACGCATGCAGACCGGCAAGGCGCTCGGCGGGGCGGCTCTGCGGCATATCCAGTTTACGCAGCCTTGCAGCGATGTGAAAATAAGCGCGCTCAAAAGGCAGGTAAGTCTTCCTATAAAGAAGGACCTGCCGCCCGACAGATTGTTGAGCATCGGCAAAGATAAAGAAACTCAGAGCACCGAGATCCAGGTTCTGAGAATCGGCGATATTTATATCTTAGGCCTGCCCGGCGAGGTCCTGGTCGAAATCGGCCTTGAAATTAAAGCGAAAGCCGGCATTGAGAATCTATTTGTCGTTTCTATTGCGAACGATGCGGTCGGCTACGTCTGTCCCCGCGCCGCTTACAAAGAAGGCGGCTACGAGCCGGGCGCCGGCACGAACCTCGCGCCGGGAGCCGGCGAAATCATCACAGAACAGGCCCTGAAGCTCATCGAGCAAATCAAGCAGGGCACGTAATCTGCTCTCAAATATAATATAAGGTTTTCGATTAGACCAGCTTGTCTCTGTTCTCGGAGATTTTCAAGATGGCGTCGGCGATGTCACCGGTGTCATTCTTGCTTCCGAGAAGCATATTCTGGCCGATCCATACCGCTTCTTCGCAGAGCCGGTCGTTGTCGGGGTAATTAAGTTCCTGACGATATTTGTCGAGCCTGGCCTTCGGGAAGCTGCGTGTGAAGTTCTTCGAATTCAGGGCAACTTCGATCAGGCCGTCACGGTACTGTGGGCCGTAACCGCCGGAGCAGGGGACACCTTCGGCACTGAGGGCGGCGAGGAACTTGCTCCTGGGCGCGTTGTTGAAGTGCTCTTTCTTGTAGCGGAAAGGATACAGATGATATGCACATCTGGTGACACCGTCGTACAGCTTATGAGGAACGATGCCGGGGATGTCCTTGATTTTCGAAGTCAGGTATTTGGCGTTCTCGTTGCGCCGTGCCGTGTCGCTTTCCAGACGCTTGATCTGTGAAAGTCCTACGGCCGCCTGGTACTCGGTCATCCTGCGGTTGGTGCCGATGATGGGGTAGCCGCTGGTCCTCTTGACACTTCCATAAGGCCTGCCGCAGTTGTGGAAAGACATGACTCTGTCCATGAGTTCCTCGTCGTTTCCAATCACGGCGCCGCCTTCGCCAATAGGCAGATGTTTGGAGTTCTGGAAGCTGAAGCATCCGAGGTCACCAATGGTGCCGAGTTTCTTGCCTCTCCACTCGGCCAGCCACGCCTGGCAGGCGTCTTCGATGACGACGAGGTTGTGCTTTTTGGCGATGGCCATGATCTTGTCCATGTTCGCCGGCAGGCCAAGGATGTGAACGGGCATAATCGCCCTGGTTCTCTCGGTGATTCTCTCTTCGATCTTGTCCGGATTGATCTGGAATGTCTCTGGGTCGGTGTCGGCAAAGACCGGCAGGGCACAGGAGCCGATGATAACGTTATACGTGGCGATGAATGTATAGGGAGAGACAATCACTTCATCGCCGACGCCGACATCGAGCGCGTGCAGAGCGGTAAGCAGGGCGTTGGTTCCGTTGACGGTGCAAACGCATCGCTTCGCTCCCAGCAGCTCGGCGTATTTCTCTTCGAATTTCGTGACTGTCTTGCCCTGGCCTCTGTACCAATTACCGCTGCGCAGAATTGAAATGACATGCTCCTCGGCCGACCTGTCCCATACAGGCCAGATGGGCCATGCCTTGGCTCGAACGGGTTTGCCGCCGAGAACCGCCAGCTTGCCCGCCCTGTTGCCGGCATTTGCGTATAGAGGAACGCGGCTCGTCGCAACAGCAGCGATCGTACCGGTCGACGCAGCCAGGAACGCTCGCCTGGTTAAATTCTTGCTATTCATTTTATGCTCCCTTCATTATATGAGAAGTTTTTAGTTTGGTTTACACATCGGCTGATACCTCCCGGCTATCGCCGTTTAGCTAAATCGTTCAATCTCCATACCACCATAGTACACAGGCCGATCTCACAATACCAGCGGAATTTTCGAACATTTGTCCATCGTGATGAGAAATTCTTGCATAATTGACTCTACGTAGATATTATCAGTTCCGGCCTGTACAGGAAAGAAAAATGGCTGTTTTTAGCATTTAAATAGGAGCAGAACATGAAATCATTAAATCGTCGAGAATTTATGAAAGGTACCGTAGGCGCCGCCGCGAGTTTGACAGTGTTGTCACAATCCAAAACCCGTGCAGCCGGCGAAAAGATAATAATAGGCGTGATGGGCCTGGGCGGCAGGGGGACATACCTGGCCGAAAAATTCGCCCAGCGCCCGGACGTGGAGATCGCCTATCTTTCCGATCCCAATACAAGGTGTTTCGCCAGGGCCCGCGAGGTGGTCGAGGAAGCGCAGGACAAGAGGCCGAAGATGGTCCAGGATTTTCGAAAAATCCTTGATGACGGCAGTGTCGATGCCCTGATTAACGCCACGCCCGACCACTGGCACGGTCTGGGCACGATTATGGCCTGCCAGGCCGGCAAAGATGTCTATGTGGAAAAACCCCTTGCCCACAACATCTGGGAAGGGCGTAAAATGGTCGAGGCGGCGCGCAAGTATAAGAGGGTCATCCAGGTTGGCATGCAGTCTCGTACCGCTCCTTATACAAGAAAGGCCAAAGAGTATATTCAGTCGGGCAAAATGGGTGATATTTATCTCGTTCGCGTATTCAATATGATGCAGCATTCCAAGCAGAGGGAGGTTCCCGACCAGCCGGTTCCGGAGGGCTTTGATTATGACCTGTGGTGCGGCCCTGCACCGAAATTGCCGTACAATCCAAGCCGCCGATGGCTGAATCAGTGGGAATACAGTTGCGGTCCCATCCCCGGCGACGCCGTCCACCAACTGGATCTGGCCCGGTATTTAATGAATGACATACCATGCCCGAAGACGGTTGCTCATGCCGGCGGCGTCAATGCCCTGACAGATGGGCGCGAGACTCCCGACACTCAGTTGGCCACATTTGAATATGGCTCGCTGACCTTAACGATGGAAGCGGCACTCTGGACACCTTATATCAAGAAAATACCCGGTGGCACCAGGGACTCGGACCGGTTTCCCGACTGGCCGTTCTGCAGCACAAGGGTCGAGATTCTCGGAACAGAAGGTTTCATGTATTACGGCAGGCACGGCGGCGGCTGGCAGGCATACGACGCAAAAGGCGAATTGGTCCGCAGCGAATACGGCAGGCAGGCCGACAAAGAGCATCAGGACAATTTCATCGATTGCATCCGCACGCGAAATAAACCGAACGCCGACGTTGAAATCGGCCACCAGACCGTGCTGCTGTGTCACATGGCCAACATATCGTATCGCGTCGGCAACCTCAAGCTCGAGTTCAACCCGCAAACCGAAAGGTTCACAAACTGTGACAAGGCGAACCAGTATCTCAAACGTGAATATCGCGAACCGTGGGTTGTGCCGGAGAACGTATAGGGCCGAAGTGGATACGTGAAAATGATGCTACGCAAACTCTTGCTGTCTTTTGGAATTGCAGTTTTATTCTACCGCTGCTCTTATTCGCAATGGCTCGAAATCTCTAATGTCAAGCTCAGGCAGGAATCGACGGAGCTGGCCGGGCCGAAGATCATGATCGGGTACGATATCAACGACCCGAACATTTCGCCGGAATCTCCAGCCTACGTATTTGTCCGCTACAGCCGGGACTCCGGAAAAACCTGGCAGCTCGTATCGATGGATTCTCTTCATGGTAATGGCTTTGACATCGTTGAGAAGCCCGGGCATAAGCAGATTATCTGGTGGGGAACGGGCCAAACGAGCTTTATCGATGCCAATCAGGTGGAGGTTCGCATTCGCGGCATTGCGATGGCACGGATTCCGGCGGGAAAATTCGTTATGAAGAGTCTGCCCGGCGACGGACGGGATGAATCGAAAGAAATCTCGCCTGATCCCGATCTTCCACTGTTCTACATGGCGAAAAACGAGATCACAATTTCCATGTACACCGATTATCTCAACGAGCTCGGCCGCGAGGCGGCAGGATGGAACCAGCGCATGACCAGCGAGAATCGTTGCGGCATCGTTCGAAACAACGATGGCACGTACAGCGTCAAACCGGACCGCGAAAACTATCCGGTTACATACGTATCATGGTACGACGCAACAAACTTCCTGCAGTGGTGCGGGCTGAGGCTGCCAACCGAGGCCGAATGGGAAAAAGCGATGCGCGGAGGGCTCTATCTTGACGGCGACGCCTCAAAGAAAAAACCGAATCCAATGCCCGAAAGACGCTACCCCTGGGGCGATGAATCACCCGGCGCAGACGGTGTATTCCGGTGCAATTTTGACTCCGAGGACGATGGATTTCCGTACTCGTCACCGGTGGGAAGCTTCGAGAAGTTCGGCAGTCCCTACGGCGTCAGCGACCTGGCCGGCAATGTGGCCGAGTGGACCCTCGACTGGTATTCGACGTCATATCACGCCGGTCTGGACGGTTTCCGAATGGTCCGGGGCGGTTCGTGGATGGCTGTGGCCGCGGCCTGCGATGCCATTACAGGGGCCACGCAACTGCCGCTCAAGGAAAGCAGCATCATGGGATTTCGGGCAGTCAAAGGACCGGGCAAATCACGCTGAAACACAGCAAGTAAATGGCTAAGCATACAACGATAGCCTTCACTTGACTTCGTTTGGTAGGGAAAAGATTCTTGATAATACTGCACAAATTGTTTATAATATATTAAACAGGGCGACAAACTCAACGGGGGGGAACCCTTTGCCGGGAGTGAAAAATTGTGCAACCACGAAACGAGCCAAAGCAGAGACAACAAGCCGGACAGAAATCGACCATTTATCTGATGCTCTTTGTTTTCGCGGCGATGATAATTTCCGCTTTGAGTATCGACAGCAAAGCCGATGAGAACGACTGGTTCGTTTATTTAGGCACTCAGGAAGCAAAAAAAGCTCCACTCAAGAACATAAATGCAGCCGAGGCGCTTCCGCCTTTGCCGCTGCCGGCAACTCCGCTTCGGCGAACCGAACGCAAGAAACCACCGCAACCCGATTACCTTGTTGGAAAGGTGATTTGGGGAGAATCTGCTTCTTTTGCAGACAGTTCAGGGAAAAAAATGGATATCGCCGACTGGAACCTGTGCCCAACAGATACGGAGAAGTTTGTCGCACAGGCTCGGGCAATGGACTTGCAATATCACTGGCAGAATACCAACCTCAATGATTTTCATTTTGATCCGAAGAAACTG
>JBARRE010000512.1:0-3670 GCA_049644065.1 Sedimentisphaerales bacterium
GGTTCTTGTATTTTATTGCCCAATAACCGTCTTCAGCTACTTATTTTATAGAATCTTACGTTTCCTGCTAAACACATATCTCCTTCAGTCCGAAAAAGAGAACAGGCGTGTTGTTTTTTTGCAACATCTATTATTGACAATATTTGAGGTGGGTCGTATTATCGCAGTTATGCCAGAGAATGCAGAACAAGAATCGAAGAGGTCAGAAAACCAGGGCGATTTGCTGAAGGAACATGCCGCGGCCGACCGCTCAGGATTTGGGCTGCTTGGCGAGTCAATCCTTCAGTCATTGCCTATTGGCATTGTTGCTTTCGATCCGGATTTGAAGATTCTCCGGGCCAATGCTCAGGCAAGAAAGCTTATCGAGTTGTGTGACTACATCGACAAATCCCTGGCAAAAGGAACAGATGACAAAATATGGCAGGGGTGGACGAAGCAATTGACCTCGGCAATCTCAACGGGAAAACCGTGCAGGTTTGATGATATAAGCTATACATCGGACGGCAAAACAAAACTGCTTCGAATTGTCTGTACGTCTCTGGATGCAGCCGAATCGGCAAAAAGTCCCGGCGGTATCATCGTTGTCGAAGATGTCACCGAGAGGGTCAATGTGCAAAGAAGGCTGGCGAATGCCGAAAGACTGGCTGCCGTCGGCAAGCATGCCTCTAAGGTTGCCCATGAATTGAATAATCCGCTGGATGGGATTCTGAGATACATCAATCTCGCGATGAGGATTGTCGAGCAGGAGAATCTGACAAAGCCGAAGGAGTATCTCACTCAGTGCCGGCAGGGGCTGATGAGGATGGTTCAAATCGTCAGCGAGCTGCTGGAGTTCTCGCGCAGCACGTACACGCCCCTGGAATATGTCAAGGTCGAGCAGATTATTGAAGATGCCATCAAGACGATGGAATCGAGGGCGGAAGCGGCGGATATTTCGATCATAAGAAATTACACTTTTGGTATGCCACAGGTCAGGAGCGGCAATCTGTTTCAGGTTTTCTGTAATCTTGCGAAGAATGCTCTGGATGCGATGCCGAACGGCGGGGAGCTTCGAATCTCGACCAGCCTGGCGGCGGATGATATGATCGTGGCCGAGCTTCGCGATACGGGAACGGGTTTGCCGCCGGGAAGCACAGAAACGATATTCGAGCCGTTCTTTACGACGAAAGAAGGCGGCAAAGGTACTGGATTGGGATTGGCTATATGCAGGGACATCGTCGAGAGCTATCATGGTCGAATCACGGCCCAAAATGCTCCCGATGGCGGCAGCATTTTCAGCGTGTATCTTCCGGTGGCCGGCTGAAGCATCATTGGAATTTATAAAATCGGTTTGGGAGCTCTATGAAAAAGAAAAATATTCTTGTTATCGATGACGATAAAATCATCCTCGACTCGCTGTGCGAGTTTCTGTCACTCGAAGGGTTCCAGACCAGCGGCGCTGAAACGGTAAAGAGTGCCCTGGCTAAGCTGGAAGAGGAGAGCTATTGTCTTGTCCTGACAGACGTTAACCTTCCGGATGGAGACGGTCTCGAATTATTAGGTATTATCAAGAAAAACTATCCTCAAACCGTGGTCATTGTGATCACCGGTTATGGTACTATCGATAGTGCGGTTAAGGCCATCAAGTGCGGAGCTTATGATTACCTGACGAAACCGATCATTGATGACGAATTGCGGCTGGCCGTTGAAAGAGCGATTACGCAACAGTCGCTTATCAGTGAAAATGAGAGCCTTCGATTCCAACTCGAACGAAAACGCCGACTTGAGAACATCATCAGCCACAACTACAAAATGGCGAAGATTTTCGATCTGGTAGAGGCCGTCGCCGACAGCAAGACCACGATTTTGATGGCCGGGCCGTCCGGCACCGGCAAGAGTATGCTGGCAAGGGCAATCCATCACAATTCGAGCCGGCGCGATCAGCCGTTTATCGAGGTCAGTTGCGGAGCGCTTCCGGAGACGCTGCTTGAAAGCGAGCTTTTCGGTCATGTTCGAGGCTCGTTCACCGGTGCCGTGAATAATAAGGAAGGCAAATTTCTGGCCGCTGATGGCGGGACAATCTTTCTCGATGAAATAGCCAATGCCTCGCCGGCTCTTCAGGCCAAACTTCTGCGGGTCCTGGAGGACAGGCAGTTCGAGCCGGTCGGCAGCAACAAAACCAGAACCGTGGATACGCGCATTATCCTTGCTTCGAACCGGGACCTTGGCGAGGAAGTCCGGCAAGGCAGATTCCGTGAAGATTTGTATTACCGCGTCAATGTGGTCATGATAGAGCTGCCGCCCTTGTGTGAGAGAGTCGGAGATGTTCGGCTGCTCGCGGAGCATTTTGTGCGGATGTACTCGGCGCAGCATAAAAGGGATAAGCTCGGTATTACCGATGAGGCAATGGAATATCTGGAGCGGTATCCGTGGCCCGGTAACGTTCGTGAGCTGGAGAATGTTATCGAACGGGCGGCTTTGCTGAGTAAGAGCAAGTTCATCGGCCCGGAGGATCTGCCGGACCCGATCAAGCGGGAGCAAAGCCGGCAGGCAAAACAATACAAACATACGAGTCTCAAAGAAGCATTGACCGGGCCGGAGAAGGACATTATAAGGCAAGCGCTGCAAGCCAATCACTGGAACAGGCAGGCAACCGCCAGGGCACTTGATATAAATCGCACAACTCTATTCAAAAAGATGAAGCATTACGGTCTCTACGCCGAGGCGGAACGATTGGGTTTGACCTGATTATTGTCAGCTATTTAAAAAACCCCTGCTTTTTTGCGGAGGGAGGGGAGAAGGAAGAGAAAAGCAGGGGCAAAAAATGAAAAAGCTATTATAATTATAGCAGTTTTCCCCAAAAGGTCAATAGAAATCCCCTCAAGTAATTAGGTGAAGGCGCCATTTTCAATGACAATATACTTTCTAAAGACCGTGAGGTTGATAAAAACGGTCTGGTTACATCAAAATGATGTTTTTAGCTGCGACTCAGTGACAGTATATTTTGCTCGAACTTGATTTTTACCTTAAATTTTAATGAATGTTTTCTTGCGATACATCCACCAAAGTATCAGCCAAACGACTGCAAATCCGGCCAGGGCGTAAATCAAGGGATACCAGTTCCCAGCGTATTTTTCCAGTCCCTCGACGAAAACGCCGCCTATATTGCGGAAGTTGATCAGGTGGGTGGCCATATAAACCGCTATCGCGTTCATCCCGATTACCACAAAGACGAAGGCCCATTTCCTGAAGCCCAGCACATCTATCACCAGGTAAAACAGCGCCAATAGCATGAAGCATAAACCACCTGAGAACAGGACAAAGGAGCTTGTCCACAAATGCTTGATGATCGGAAAGCACAGGCTCCAGAGAAGGCCCGCGATGATGCAGCCGCCCCCTGCCGCCAGAAGCCACAGGACCTTTCTGATACCCACTTTATCCGAGCGCAGCAGGTGCCCCGCCATCACGCCGAGCATGACCGTGCAGCCGAACGTCATGCCGCTCAGGATCCAGGTATAGGGCGGATCGGTCCCGTCGATGAAGCGGCCGAAGATGATTCGGTCTATATAAATGGCCAGGTTTCCATCCGGCGTCAGAACGCCCGCGCCGTGGCCGGGAACCGGAACCAGCATCATCAACGCCCAGAACAGCACGAGCAGAATCCCCGTAGTGGCGATCTGCCATCTCAGCC
>JBARRE010000513.1:0-3618 GCA_049644065.1 Sedimentisphaerales bacterium
TTTCGTAGCTGCCCTCGGCAAATGCCTTCTTCGTGGGGATGTAACCTGGTGCATCCTGGCACAACTCTATCACCAGCGTAGTCGCAAAAGGGCTGGCTCGCTTGATCGCAAGCCCCAGATCGACAAAAACCTCGCCCGGCAGACCAACGACGGCCACATCCCGGCTCAGCCGGAATACCTGAACTTCAAGCGGTATTGTTTGGCCCGGACGCATCTCTCTCGCGAGTATTTTATACGCCTCGACTTGTTTAATAAAGGACAGCTCTCCGGTCCCGACTTTCTTTATGTTCTCACGGGCCCATGCAACCTCATCCGGACCGAATTGCTGAAGCGGAGCATCGACAATCCCGCTGCGCACGCCCAGCGACGGTTCGGCAACGGCCTTCAGAGATTCATTTTTCGCTTTGACCGTTTCAGCCAATGTCCTGCCGATATAGTCCGTCTGGAGGCGTTCCTTTTTCGTGACGTCGAAGTGGTTTATGTCGCCGCACGTACCGTTGCCGAACAGAAGCACGAACTTGTCACCGTATTTCTCCCGCAGTGACTGCTCTATATAGTAAGGATAGTCGGCGGCATATTTTGTTCCTCCGACAGTGTCGAGATGGAGGGTGAAGTTGACCAATGCTCCAATAGCGTCGTTGTCGCCGTCTGCCTGGCGGAGAAATACCATGCCAACCTCGGGATCAATCGGGCCGGCAGCACGAACAATATCGGGATTCAACGCTCCTGGATTAAACCGGACCGTCCCATCTTTCATATGGAACCGCCGATTGAACGAAAGACCTTGCTGCTCGGCCGAGCCTGCCGCAAGCTGGACGGGCTTTGCCGTTGCGTTGGCCTGTGCGATAACGTCGGCAAACTTCTCAACGAGCTGCCCAGCGTAATCCACCTTCTCGCATGGATCGCTGCCGTGTTCGGCAACGGCCGCATCGTGAAAATGCTTCCTTAGAGCGCCACAGTAGAGCGGCCCGGTATGTGAGTGTGTAGCGGCGATAAGGATATTCGATGCCGGGATGCCGGTTCGCTCGGCCGCCTGCCTGCGGGCGCGCGATGTAACTTCGAGTGACAGGCCGATGATATCGCAGAAGACCATAGCGGCCGACGTGTCGCCCTGCCGAAGGACAATCGCTTTCGCATGAAGCGGATTCGACGTGCCCGTGCTCAACCTTTCGCTGAAGTATCCACTCATGCGATAACCGATGGGCGGTGTGATATCGGCAACTGCGACGCCCGCCGTCAAATGAGCGGCGCGACCGGAAGTTCGGCTCACAGATGTTTGTTGACCGGTAAGCTCTTCGAGAAACAACCGAGTTTTTTTAGCCTCGGCAAGCGTCTGTTCAAGATCACCCGGCTCAAGACATTCGACGACCAACGGGCCGCCGGTAAAGCCGCCTTTCTTAAGCCGCGCCATTACAGCGGGAAAATCCACCATGCCGGTCCCCGGCGTTAAATCGACTTTCTTCGGATGCTTATAATCCTTGATGCACATGCCGACGACCAGCCCATCGACGGTGGCCGCGTCGGCAACCGGATCGCGTTTGCCATCCGAATAGTAGTAAATATTGCCCGGATCGTACCAGATTCGGAAGTTCTTGTGATTAACCATCTCGATTGTCTTGCGGCACTGTGGCCCGGTAGCGTTCAGGCCTCCGTGCGGCTTTACACTGATTCCAACGCCTTTCTCGGCGGCATAATCGCAGCATTCGGCAATGGCCTTGTAGTACACCTTAAATAGCTTTTCGTCGCCGACGCCGCCCATTAGCAGGTTGCCCGCGCCACAGGCGGCACAGTTATCTATCAGCTTTCTCAGACCTTCGATGCCCGCTTCGAGCGACTTTTCCACGGGGATTCCGCCGCCGTAAACCGACGGGATTTTCAGCCCGCGCTTTCGGGCCTCCAGGCCCACCTGCTCGGCCTCTTCGAGCGTGGTCTCGACCGAAATCACGAGGTTGTTCTTCGATTTTGCCGTCATCAGCCCGGCGTACTTGAAACCCGCCTCGGCAATGGCGTCCAGCGCCACGCGATAGTCATATTTTGCCCATGGCCGAGTGTAGCAGCCGATCTGCCAGCGGTCGCCGGCCACGGAAGCCATCGTTGATGCGGCAGTATAAGAAGCGGCAAGTCCCGCCGCCCCGAGCCTCAGGCTATGGCCCAGAAAATCCCTGCGGGAAAGTTCGTCAAAAGCATTCATCTATATTTTCTCCTAACTCGTTACGGACATATTGCTCAAAGTGACATCGCCGGCGTAAATTTATCCCGGACGAATTTCACGTTTTTCGGCGTCGTAAATCATTCTCAGACCCGTGTCGTATGACTGCATCGCCATAATAACCGCCACCGCGTGCTGGTATCCGGCGTCGATCGAGGCGTTGGGCGTCTTGCGCGTCCGCAGGCACTGGAGCCAGTCGAGGAAGTGGTCCGGCCGCGAGACTTCTTCGACCGGTTTCTTGCCGCGTATCGGCCCCTTTTTCTCGCTGTTCGCCCCTTCGGCGGTCAAAATCGGCGCGTTCCAGTTGACCATATCGATAACGCCGGCGTCGCCGAAAATCTTGAAGCTGTTGCCGCTGCCGTTGCCGAAGTTCGTCGAGTAGCTGACCATGAAACCTTCCGGATAAGTCCACAACGCCTGCACGTGGTCGGGGCACGTGAACTTGTGCTCATCCTTCCAAGTAAACGTCCCGCCCATGCAGACGCAGCTCGTGGGAAACTTCGCCCCGGTAATATAGTGCACCAGGTCGATGAAGTGACTGGCCAGACCCGGCACGGGACCGTCGGAGAAGTCACGATAGCCGTACCAGCCCGAGTACAGCACGGGATCGAAAGGACGCTTCGGCTGGTCCAACAGGAACTCATCGAAGTCCACGTCCTCGGCTTTGACGTCCTTGACGTAGCCGTACCAGTAGGGGCGCTCGCCGTTCCGGCACTGTTCGATCCGCCCGACTTTGCCGAGGATGCCGGTCTTATAGAGTTCCCGGCAGCCGGTAAACGTGCCGAAGCTTCGCAACTGCGTGCCGATCTGGACGACTATCCCGGCCTCTTTGACGGCGTCGCACGCTTTTATGAGCCTGTCGAGCCTCCGGGCCAGCGGCTTTTCGCAGTACGCGTCCTTGCCGGCCTTCGCGACCGCTTCGAGGTGCGTCGTATGCTGGTGGTCGCACGAGGCAATCATCACGGCATCCACGTCCTTGAGAGCGACCAAATCGCGATACGATGAGAACTTCCGCGCCTCGCGTCCATACCACTCTTTAGTCTTGGCGGCGGCGGCTTCCTGGCGCAGCCGCCACGGGTCACACACGGCGGTAATCTCGAAATTCTGGGTACTCTGGTGTTGATGCACGCCCGGCATGTGCGCGCCGAGCCCCCGGCCGCCAAGGCCGATGACGCCGATAGATATCCGGTCGTTGGCGCCGAGCACGCGAGAGTAGCTCGCGGCCGAAAGGGCCAGAGCAGCGCTGCCGGCCGTAGCCGTCTTCAAAAAATTCCGTCGAGAGTATAAACCTTGCATTGCAGAACCTCCTTATAAAAATAAATTCTAAATTCTAATATCTAAATCCTAAACAAACTCGAAATCCGAATAACAAAAATTTTAAACAACTCTTCGCACCTGTAGGAGCCTTT